>JALYIX010000105.1 GCA_030775565.1 Pseudomonadota bacterium
GACGAAGCGCGGCCAGTCGGCGCGCCACCAGCGCCCGAACAGATGGAAACGCGCGAACTGGCGGTCGCTGACGAGGACGATGCCGAGTGCGACCGCGAGCGCGATCCAGACGATACTGCTCGCCAGCCCGCCGCCGAAGATGCCGAGCGCGGGAAGCCCGAAATGGCCGAAGATCAGGGCCCAGCCGAGCAGCGCGTTGAGCGCGATGCCGACCAGGCTGATGGCGAGAATCCAGCCAGGACGCTCGAGCGCCGAGAGGAAGTTGCGCATCGCCTGGAACAGCAGGAAGGGCAGCGCGCTCCACATATAGCCACGCAGGAACGCCGCCGCATCACGCGCCAGTGCCGGCTGCTGGCCGAGCGCGCGGATGATGCTCTGCGCGTTCCACAGCAGCAGCCAGATCGGCAGCGCGATCGCGACGGCAAGCCACAGTGCCTGGCGAAAGGTGCGGCGCACCTGGCGGACACTGTGCGCCTTACGCCCGAACGCGGTCGCCATCATCGGCGATGACGCGGTGACGACCCCGATCCCGAACAGCAGGAAGGCGAAGGTCAGGTTGAGCCCGAGCGCGGAAGCGGCGAGCGCGTGCGCCCCGAGCCAGCCCATCAGCACGACATCGGTCGCCTGGATCAGCGCCATCGTCAGGTTGGCAAGGATCAACGGCCAGGCGAGCGACAGCGTGGCGCGCAATTCGTCGAGGCGGGGAGAGGAGCGCACGACACGGCTCATGGGGAGATCGCGAACCGCACGCAACAGCGACGACCAGCTTTCGCGCGAATGACGAAACCGCTAGCGGTGCGCCAACTTTACGCGAAGGACTGGTCATGCGTCTCGTTCGGGCGATCTGGAAGCTGCTGGTCGGGGTCAAGGACGCGCTCGTCCTGCTGTTCATGCTGCTGTTCTTCGGCGGCATCTATGCGGCGCTTGCGGCCGGGCCGCCGGCGGTCACGGATGGCGTGCTGACGATGGCGCTCAACGGTTCGCTGGTCGAGCAGGCGTCCAAGCCGAGCACGACCGCGCTGCTGACCGGACAGGGCGAGCGGACCCACGAATATCAACTGCGCGACCTGGTTGCCGCGCTCGACGCGGCGCGCGACGACGACCGGGTCAAGGCGGTCGCGCTCGACCTCGACGGCTTTCTCGGCGGCGGCGAAGCGGCGGTCGGCGAACTGGGCGCGGCGGTGAGCCGGGTCAAGGCGTCGGGCAAGCCGGTCCTGGCCTATGCGACGGGCTATACCGACAGCGGCTATCAGCTTGCGTCGCACGCCTCCGAAATCTGGCTCAACCCGTTCGGGACGGTCGCAATCCGCGGGCCGGGCGGCAAGGGGCTTTACTTCAAGGGCCTGCTCGACAAGCTCGGCGTGACCGCCAACGTCTACCGCGTCGGCACCTACAAGTCGGCGGTCGAGCCCTATATCCGCAGCGACATGTCGCCCGAGGCCAAGGCCGCGGCGCAGTCGCTCGGCGACGTGCTGTTGCAGGACTGGCGCGAGGATGTGCTGAAGGCGCGCCCGGGCGCCAAGGTCGACGCTTATCTCAAGGACCAGGTCGGGGCGGTGAATGCCGCGGGCGGCGACCTGGCGATCGCGGCGCGCAATGCCGGACTGGTCGACCAGATTGCCGACCGGCGCGCGTTCGAGGCGCGGCTGGCCAAGCTTGGCGGCGACGACGACAAGGCGCCGGGCGGCTACCAGAGGATCCGGCTCGACAGCTATATCAAGAACAAGGTCGACCGGAACCCGCGCGGGCCGATCGGGGTGGTGACGATCGCCGGCACGATCGTCGACGGCAAGGCCGCGCTCGGCACCGCGGGCGGCGACAGCATCGCCGCCGCGATCCGCAAGGGACTGCGCGACGGGGGCATGAAGGCGCTGGTCGTGCGGATCGATTCGCCGGGCGGGTCGGTGCTGGCGTCGGAGCGGATCCGGCAGGCGCTGCTCGAGGTGAAGGAGCGCAGGATCCCGATCGTCGTGTCGATGGGATCGGTCGCGGCGTCGGGCGGCTACTGGGTGTCGACGCCGGGCAATTATGTTTTCGCCGAGCCGTCGACGATCACCGGCTCGATCGGCGTGTTCGGCATCCTGCCGAGTTTCCAGGGGACGCTGCAGAAGCTCGGGGTCGGCGCCGACGGGATCAAGACGACCCCGCTGTCGGGGGAGCCCGATCTGCTCAATGGCCCATCGCCCGAGGCCGGGGCGCTGGTCCAGGCGGGGATCAACAGCGTCTATGGCAAGTTCATCGGGCTGGTCGGCGCGGCGCGGCACAAGTCGCCGGCCGAGATCGACAAGGTTGCGCAGGGGCGGGTGTGGGACGGCGGGACGGCGCGCCAGCTTGGGCTGGTCGACGGCTTCGGCGGGATGGACATGGCAATCGGCAAGGCGGCCGAGCTCGCCCAACTCGGCGACGAGCGCGGCGTGCGCTACCTCGAGCGGCCGGCGAGCTTTCGCGAAGGCCTGATGGGGATGCTCACCGGCGACAAGGAAGACAGCGGCACGACCGACGCCTTGGCGAGCCTGTCGCCAGCGCCGGCAAGCGAGGTCGCGCGCGCGCTGGCCGAGGTGCAGCAGATCCTCGCCGGACCGTCGATCCAGGTGCGCTGCCTCGAGTGCGGGCCGAGTTCGGGGGCGACGGCGACGGCCGAAGTGCCGCATGGGCTGATCGCGACGGCGCTGCGCTGGCTATGGTCCTGATCCGCCTGGCGGCGGCCGGTGACGCCGCCGCGATTGCCGCCATCTATGCCCCGTTCGTCGAGGGCAGTTCCGCGACGTTCGAGGAGATCGTGCCGAGCGCGAGCGAGATGGCGCGGCGGATCGCCGGGGAGCCGCTCGGCTACCCGTGGCTCGTCGCGGAGGAGGACGGGACGGTGCTCGGCTATGCCTCGAGCGGCTGTTTCCGGACCCGGTCGGCCTATCGCTGGTCGGTCGAGACCGGGGTCTATGTCGCGCATGACGCGCAGCGGCGGGGGATTGCGCGGGCGCTGACCGAGCGGCTGCTCGAAGTGCTCGAGGAGCGCGGGTTCGTCACGGCCATTGCAAGCATTTCGCTGCCCAATGCGGCCAGCGTCGCGTTTCACGAAGCGCTCGGCTTCAAGCGCGCGGGCACGATCCGCGCGCCGGGCTACAAGCTCGGCCAGTGGATCGACATCGGTTATTTCCAGCGCGACCTTGCCGAGCGGACCGAGCCGCCGCGGGAGCCGCACCCCTAGCCGATCACATGTGGATCGGTTTGCCCTGCACGGCCATCGCCGCTTCCTTGAGTGCCTCGGCGTGGGTCGGGTGGGCGTGGCAGGTGTAGGCGATGTCCTCGCTGGTCGCGCCGAATTCCATCGCGAGGGCGGCTTCGGCGATGAGTGTTCCGGCCAGTGACGAGATGATCCACACGCCGAGCACGCGGTCGGACTTGGCGTCGGCGATGACCTTCACGAAGCCGTCGGTGTCGCGGTTGGTCTTGGCCCTGCTGTTGGCCATGAACGGGAATTTGCCGACCTTGATCTCGCCCTTTTCCCGGGCCTGCTCCTCGGTCAGCCCGACCCCGGCGATTTCGGGCATGGTGTAGACCACCGACGGGATGACGGCGTGGTTCACGATGCCGGTCTGGCCGGCGATATTCTCGGCGCAGGCGATGCCCTCGTCCTCGGCCTTGTGGGCAAGCATCGGGCCGGGGATGACGTCGCCGATCGCCCAGATGCCGGGGACCGTCGTGCGGAAGTCATGATCGGTGTCGATCTGGCCGCGCTGGTTGAGCGAAAGGCCGGCCTTGTCGAGGGCGAGGCCGTCGACATTGGGGCGGCGGCCGATGGCGACGAGAACGGCGTCGGCTTCGAGGGTTTCCGAGGCGCCGCCTTTTGCCGGTTCGAGGGTCAGCGTGGCTTTGCCGTTGGCGGCGGTGGCGGCGGTGACCTTGGTGCCGGTCTTGAGCTCGAACCCCTGTTTCTTGAACAGTTTGGCCGATTCGGCGCGGACTTCCTCGTCCATTCCGGGGAGGATCTGGTCGAGATATTCGACCACGGTGACCTTGGCGCCGAGGCGCTTCCACACCGAGCCGAGTTCGAGCCCGATGACCCCGCCGCCGATGACGACGAGATGCTCGGGGACCTTGGGTAGCGCGAGCGCGCCGGTCGAATCGACGATGATCCCGACGTCGTTGTCGACCTCGACCCCCGGCAGCGGAGTGACCGAGGAGCCGGTGGCAATGATGATGTTCTTGGCGGTGACGGTCTGGTCGCCGATGGTGACCGAGTTGGCCGAGGCGAAGGCGGCGCGGCCCTTGAGCCAGTCGACCTTGTTCTTCTTGAACAGAAAGGCGATGCCGCCGGTCAGTTCGGTGACCGCCTTGGCCTTTTCGGCATGCATCTGGTCGAGGTTGAGGGTGGCGCCGGTGATGTCGATGCCGAATTTCTTGAGCGCGCCCGAATGCGCTTCCTCATAGAGTTCGGAAGCGTGGAGTAGCGCCTTGGAGGGGATGCAGCCGACGTTGAGGCAGGTCCCGCCGAGCGTCTCGCGCGATTCGACGCAGGCGGTCTTGAGGCCGAGCTGCGCGGCGCGGATCGCGGCGACATAGCCGCCCGGGCCAGAGCCGATGACGAGGACGTCGTAATTGGTGTCGGCCATTTCTTTGCGTCCTTACAGGTCGATCAGCAGGCGTGTCGGGTCCTCGATCGCTTCCTTGACGCGGACGAGGAAGGTGACCGCCTCGCGCCCGTCGATCAGGCGGTGGTCGTAGCTTAGCGCCAAATACATCATCGGGCGGATGACGACCTGGCCGTCGCGCGCCACCGGGCGGTCCTCGATGCGGTGCATGCCGAGCACGGCGGACTGGGGCGGGTTGATGATCGGGGTCGAAAGGAGGCTGCCGAAGACGCCGCCGTTGGAGATGGTGAAGGTGCCGCCCTTCATGTCGTCCATCGACATGGTGCCGTCCTTGGCCTTCTTGCCAAAAGCGGCGATCGCTTTTTCGATGTCGGCGAAGCCCATGCGGTCGGCCGAGCGGACGACCGGGACGACGAGGCCCTTGGGGCCCGAGACGGCGACCGAGACGTCGAAATAGTCGTGATAGACGATCTCGTCGCCCTCGAGGTAGGCGTTAACCGAGGGGACGTCGCGGGCGGCGAGCGCGCAGGCCTTCACGAAGAAGCCCATGAAGCCCAAGCGGATGCCGTGCTTCTTCTCGAAGAGGTCCTTGTAGCGGGCGCGCGCCTCGATCACCGCGGTCATGTCGATGTCGTTGAAGGTGGTGAGGATTGCGGCGCTGTTCTGCGCGTCCTTGAGGCGGGTGGCGATGGTCTGGCGGAGACGGGTCATCTTGACCCGCTCTTCGTTGCGGTCGCCAGCGGGCCGAGCGGCAGCGACAGGGCCCGCCACCAAAGACTCGGCAGGAGCAGTCGCAGCAGCCGGAGCCGGAGCCGGGGCGGGCGCGGCCTTCGACTTGGCGGCGGCGAGGACATCGTCCTTGGTCAGGCGGCCGTCCTTGCCCGAGCCCTGGATCGCCGAGGGGTCGATGTGATTTTCGAGGACGGCGCGGCGGACGGCGGGCGACAGGCGCAGCGCGGCGTCGTTGGCCGAGCCGGGGCTGTCGGCGGTGGGCGCGTGCTCGTCGGTCTTGAGCGCGGGGGTTTCGGCCGGGCCGGCGGGGTTGGTGACGGG
>JALYIX010000106.1 GCA_030775565.1 Pseudomonadota bacterium
ACGTAGCCCCTCGCGATGGCGCGTTCCTGATGGGGCGTTGCCGCTGATGATCACGGTCGGTCGGGTATTCCCGGCTTCCTCGCTCGCAGGGGAAGCCGCAGATGCCCGGTCGCCACATCAACGATCATCAGATGAGGCTCTATATGAAGTTCCGACACAGTGACGGCGTCGCGACCGCGGCTGCCAAGGCCGGGTTCAGCACGGCGAGCGGATATCGGATCGCTGGCGATCCGCGGCTGCCCTCGCAGAAGGAGGCTGTTCGGGGACGACGCCGTCCCGATCCTCTGGCCGATATCTTCGACGCCGAGGTCGTGCCGCTGCTTCGTGAAGCACCCGGCCTGCGCTCGGTCGCGGTGTTCGAGGAGATGCTGCGACGCCATCCCGATCTTGGCACCGGGGTCCGGCGTACGCTCGAACGACGGATCCGCGACTGGCGGGCGCTTCATGGCGAGGAGCAGGAGGTCATCTTCCGCCAGACCCACGAACCAGGCCGGATGGGACTGTCGGACTTCACCGACATGGCCGATCTCGCGGTTACGGTCGCCGGCGTTCCCCTCGATCACCGGCTTTATCACTTTCGTCTCGTCTGGTCGGGGTTCGAGCATGCCCATGTGATCCTCGGCGGCGAGAGCTATGTCGCGCTGGCCCAAGGACTGCAGAACGCGCTGTGGGCGCTCGGCGGCAGCCCGCTCGATCATCGCACCGACAGCTTGTCGGCTGCGTTCCGCAACCTCGATGCCGACGCCCGATCCGATCTGACCCGTCGCTATGACGCGCTGTGCGAGCATTACGGCATGACGCCGAGCCGCAACAACCGCGGCGTCGCGCACGAGAACGGATCGGTCGAGAGCGCGCACGGACATCTCAAGAAGACGATCCGCGACGCACTGCTGATGCGCGGCAGCGCCGCGTTCGATGACTTGGCCGCCTATCGGCGGTTCATCGACGAGGTGATCGCGGCCAAGAACCGCCGGGCGGCAGCACGGATCGATGCCGAGCGCGTCCACCTCAAGCTGCTACCCGACCGGCGGACCAGCGATTACGAAGAGGTGATCGTCACCGTCACCTCAAGCAGCGGCTTCACGTTGCGCAAGGTGTTCTACACCGTTCCCTCGCGGCTGATCGGGCACCGCCTGCGCGTCCGGCTCTATGACGATCGGCTCGACGTCTTCCTTGGCGCGACCAGGCTGATGACGCTTCTGCGCGGCAGGTCAGTCGGGAACGGTAAGCACGGTCACGTGGTCGATTATCGGCACGTGATCCACTCGCTGCGGCGTAAGCCGATGGCGCTCATCGGCCTCGTCTACCGCGAGCAGCTGTTCCCGCGCGAGGCGTATCGGCGGATGTTCGACCGGCTCCTCGAGCAACTGCCCGACCGCATCGCCTGTCGCACGATGGTCGAGCTGCTCGCGCTTGCGCACGAGCGAGCCTGCGAGGCAGAGCTTGCCGACGTACTGGCGACCGATCTCGATGCCGGGCGGTTGCCTGACCTTGCAGTATTACGCCGGCGCTTCGCGCCGGATCCCGCGACACTTCCCGAGGTGATCGTCACGCTGGCACCGCTCAGCACGTACGATATCCTCCTGAACGGAGTGGCGGCATGACCAGCATGACCCAGCCGATCGACGCGCAGCGTCTGACCCTCATCCTCAACGACCTGCGCCTTCCCGCGATTAAGCACAGCTGGCCCGATATGGCCGCGCGTTCCGATAAGGAGGGCTGGCCCGCTGCCCGCTTCCTGGCCGCGCTCGCAGAGCACGAGATCGCCGAACGCGATCGACGCCGCATCGAGCGGCACCTTGGCGAGGCCAAGCTCCCACCGGGCAAAACGCTCGACAGCTTCGCGTTCGATGCCGTGCCGATGATCTCGCGTGCCCAGGTCATGGCGATCTGCGCGGGCGACGGCTGGCTCGAACAGGGCGCCAACCTCATCCTGTTCGGCCCGCCGGGCGGCGGCAAGAGTCACCTGGCTGCCGCGATCGGCCTGGCGCTCATCGAGAATGGCTGGCGCGTGCTCTTCACCCGGACCTCAGATCTCGTCCAGCGCCTCCAGGTCGCGCGTCGCGAGCTGACGCTGGAGGCCGCCATCGCCAAGCTCGATAAATACCATCTGCTGATCCTCGACGACGTGGCCTACGTCACCAAGGACCAGGCCGAGACCTCGGTCCTCTTCGAACTCATCAGCGCGCGCTACGAACAACGCTCGATGCTCATCACCGCCAATCAGCCGTTCGGCGAATGGAACCGGATCTTCCCCGATCCCGCCATGACACTCGCGGCCGTCGACCGCCTTGTCCACCACGCAACCATCTTCGAGATGAACGTCGAAAGCTACCGGCGTCGTACCGCCGTCCAGCGACGTACCGGTGCTGGCAGACCGCCGACCTACGCGACAATCAAGACGGTCGAGCAATCGACGCCCAGCGACAATCAAAGCACCACATAAATCTTGCCAGCGACAAACAGACGCGCCATCCCTGTCGCGCCGCGACAATCAGTTCTCATCCTGATTGACGCGCTTCTCAACCAGATCGTCGCGCTACACTCTTGAGTTCGACGAAGTGCATCGTCGGGCGCGAGGCGGCCTCGGC
>JALYIX010000107.1 GCA_030775565.1 Pseudomonadota bacterium
GGGTGAAATGAAGCGTCACCCGGCCGTTGGCTTGCGCGACGGGCAATCCCTCGGCGCGGGCGGCGGCGATGGGCGCGGCGGGATGGCCGGCGGTGGGCATGCCCGCGGCGATATAGGCGGCGTGGGACGACAATGCCGCGCTGCGCAGCGCTTCGGCGCTCGCCTCATGGCCGCCGTAGCGCTGGACGAACGCCGTCGGCTGGCCCCATCCGCCGCTCCAGCGATAGAAGAGATGCGCGCCGATGACGTCGGTCTTGGCCAGCGTGTGGGCCCAGGTCGGAAGAACGTAATTGGCGTGGTAATGGGTCGCGTAGCCGACGCTTCCTGCCACGTCGCCACTGAGCGCCGTGACCGCGACCTTGCGCGCGCGCGACCAGCCGGCGGCGTCGGGCCGGCGCAGCAGCGAGCCATCGCAGGTGAAGGTGAACTGACAGCCCGTCGGGCGGGTCGACCCCTGGTAGACCACGCCGCACACGCTCGCCGGGAAAGCCGGGTGGCGGACCCGGTTGAGCACGACCTGCGCGACCCCGCGCTGGCCCTCGTCGCTCTCCTGGCCGGCCTCATAATAGACGGCCTGCGCGAGGCAGGTGATGGCGGTATCGCGGGTGTTGGCGCTCGCCCCGTTGAGCGCGAACGGCGGCGCCGCGGGGCCGGCCGGGGCGCTCAGCGGAATTTCCCGATTGAGCACCACCGCCTTGTCCGGGGCGACATTCTGGATGCCGTTTTCGGGCGGGGCGGGTGGCGCGACAGGCGACAGCACGGGACGCGCAAGCGGACCGCTCGTGGGGGCGAGATGGACGACGCTGGCCATCGCCGCGGCGCTGAACAGGAGCGCCCCGAGCGCGATCGTCGCCTCGCGCGGATAGGCGCGCGCCAGCCGCAATGGGCGTTGAAGGGTCGGCGAAAGCATGGGGTGACTGATATAGAGAGCTAACACGCCGAGATCAAGGTTTCGGCCTAAGTCCTTGTTATTCCTTGTTCATCCAAACCAGCAACGGCCGCAATGGAAGCAGCCAGGCGAGTCCGGCGACAAGATAGAAGATGCTCTGCCCCCAGATCGGCCACGGCGCGATGAAATTGGCGAGCGCGGCGATGACGAGCGCCCACACTGCGATCAGCGCGATGACCGCGAACACCCCGATGATCGTCCGCGCGCCGCGAGTCATGCGAACTCGACCAGTCCGTCGGGCGAGGCAAAGGCATCGAGCGGGACGTCCCACGGGTCGGGGGTCAGCGGTTCGTCGAGCAGTTGGAGCGGCCAGCCGATCCCGATCAGCCGGACCGGGCCGGCCTCGCGCAGTTGCGCCAGCGCGCGGTCATAATGGCCCTTGCCCTGGCCCACGCGATTGCCCCGGCGATCGACCGCGACGACCGGAACGAGCAGCAGGTCGGGCGCCACGGGCGGGCTGCTGGGGGAGGGCTGCAATATTCCCCACGGCCCGGCCTCCGATGCAGGGCCGGGATGAAAGGTCATCCGCGAATCGCGCTCGACGAAGGCGGGCAGGGCGGTCGTGCAGCCCGCTGCCGCCGCGGCCGCAAGCGCCTCGGTCGGATCGATTTCGTCCTTCATCGGCTGGTAGGCCGCGACGATCCGCGCTCGCAGCCACTGGGGGGCGAGCGCATCGGCCAGGGCCTGCTCCATCGCGCCGCGAGTCGCGGCTGGCAGCGAACGTGCAAACGCCCTGCGCTCGGCGCGAACCGCTTCGCGCAGCGCCGTCTTGTCGCAAGGGGAGGAAGCAGGTGACGGGACCACCATGGCCGTTTGCACGAAATCCTCTGACGCCACAAACGTCAGGTGGGGACCAGATAGACCGGACCAGGATCCGGCCAGGGCCAGCCCCCTAGGAGTAAGAATCGCCTCAGGGATATCTAAGCTCGTACGAGGCAGTACCCGTCACCGGACGATGTAGGCCTTCTAGCCCCGTTCCTCAAGGGAATCGGCCAGCCGCTCCAGCCGCTCGGCCAGCGCGGCGACCCGCGTTGCCACCGCGGGGTCGGGCGCGGGCGGTTCGGCGGCGGGGCGCTTGTCGATGATCTGGTCGGCGAGCAGCAGCGCGGCGAACAATAACTGGCGCGATTCGGTCATCGAGCCCAATCCGGCGAGCGCCTCGCGGCTCTTGCCGTCGACCAGCGCGGCGGCGGCACGAAGCGTGTCCTCCTCGCCCGCGCGGCACGCGACTCGATAGGATCGCCCGGCGATGCTGAGGTCGACTTCAGCCATTGGCGACCGCCAGCATCTCGTCGAGTTCGGCGACGACTCCGCGCACCTTGTCGCGCAGCGCGGTCTCGCGGGCGGACCCGCTTTTCGCCGCCGACGCGCTGCGCTCGATCCGCTCGAGCGCGCGCTCGGCCCGGGCGAGGGCTTCCAAAAGGGCGATATCGTCCATTCACATGGCCTACCGGGGTTAAAAGGGGGCGGCAAGCCGGGGGCAAGGTTGACGCTCCACCGCCGAGCGACAATAGGCACCGGGTCATCGGCCACCCGGGGTGGGGAACGGCCGTCCAGAGGTGCCATGCAGCCGACTCAACGCCGACTAGCCAATGCCATTCGCGCGCTGTCGATGGACGCGGTCGAGGCCGCCAATTCGGGGCATCCCGGAATGCCGATGGGGATGGCCGACGCCGCGACCGCGCTGTTCACGCGCCACCTGAAGTATGACCCGGCCGACCCGAAGTGGCCCGACCGCGACCGCTTCGTGCTGTCGGCGGGGCATGGCTCGATGTTGATCTACGCCGCGCTCTACCTCACCGGCTATGCCCAGCCGACGATGGCCGACATCAAGAATTTCCGGAAATTGCACAGCCCGTGCGCCGGCCACCCGGAGAATTTCGAGTTGCCCGGGGTCGAAGCCACCACCGGGCCGCTCGGCCAGGGGTTGGCGATGGCGGTCGGCATGGCGATCGCCGAACGCCATTTGAACGCGACCTACGGCGACGAACTCGTCGACCACCGCACCTTCGTCATCGCCGGCGACGGCTGCCTGATGGAGGGCATCAACCATGAAGCGGTCGGGCTCGCCGGCCATCTGAAGCTCGGCCGGCTGATCGTGCTGTGGGACGATAATCGGATCACGATCGACGGTTCGACCGAGCTTTCGCGCAACGAGGACGTCATGGCGCGCTTCGCCGCCGGCTGCTGGCAGACGCTCGAATGCGACGGGCTCGACGCGGGCAAGGTCAGCCAGGCGATCGACAAGGCCAGCGCCGACGAGCGGCCGACGCTGATCCGCTGCCGCACGATCATCGGTTATGGAGCGCCCAACAAGCAGGGCACTTCGGGCAGCCATGGCTCGGCCTTGGGCAAGGACGAAGTCGCGCTGGCGCGCAAGGAACTGGGCCTGGAGCCGGTCGAATTCACCGTCCCCGAGGATGTCCTTGGCGCCTGGCGCAGCGCCGGCGCGCGCGGCGCGAAGGATCGCGCGGCATGGCAGGAGCGGCTTGCCGCCCACCCCCGGCGCGCCCAGTTCGAACAGCAGCTTGGCGGTCACTGCGACGACGGCTGGCTCAAGCCCTATCTCGACACGCTGCTCGCCAAGCCGCCGACGGTCGCGACTCGCAAATCGTCCGAAATGGCGCTCGAAGCGATCAACGCCGCGGTGCCCGCCACCATCG
>JALYIX010000108.1 GCA_030775565.1 Pseudomonadota bacterium
GGTCAAAAAGCTCGTTTTACGCTCCAAATTGCACCACAGCATTCGGCGGATCTCTGTTCGGCCGCTTTGGAGAGCCAAGCGGGGTATCCTGCCGTTCGCTAATTCGACTCTGACGAATTGGGCGCGGCGAGCGCGTCGCCGACTAGTTTGTTCACCGCAGACTGCGACGGTCGCGGCTTAGCGTCAGGGAAGGACAACGCCGCTGACGGCCGCGCAACTCGCGAGCAGCTGATCCTGCAGGTCGGCGCGGCTCGCGGCGGGATGCAGGCGGGCCAGGCGCTGGTGGTGCAAATACCCGCCCGTGGTCCGCGCGCCCGCGTCGTCGCTGATCGCGAGCCAGGCCTGCGTTACCGCGCCGGCTGCCAAGTCGCCGGTCGCGCGAGGGCCGCCCATGCGCGTCGGCACCCAGCCAGGCTCGACGGCGTTAACCAGCACGTCCGGCCAGCGACGCGCGACAGCCATTGCCAGCACGGCATCCTGAAACTTGGTCTCCGAATAGGCGCGGGTGCCGTGCCAGGGGCGGTGCAGCCATTGCAGATCATTCAGACCGCCATCGACGCGGCGGTGGAGTTCGGAGCTAAGATAGACGAGCCGCGCCGGCCGATGCATCAGCGAGGTCAGCACATAGGGCGCGAGGACATTGACGGCCCAGAGCTGCGACAGGCCGTCGACCGTCTCGGTCCGCCGCTTCTCGCGGTAGCCGATCGCGACGTTATGGATGACAGCGTCGAACCGGCCAAGCGTGTTGGCGTGGTCGGCCAGCGCGCGCATCGCCGCCAATGTCGCGACGTCAGCGACGAGCACATCGGCCGCTTTGGGCATGGCGCGTCGGGCTTCGGCGGCGCGCGCATCGCTGCGAGCGTGCAGCACCACTTCGTGCCCTTGCGCCGCGAGAAGCTGCCCGGCGCTCAGCCCAAGCCCCTGCGCCGAGCCGGTGATGAAGATCCTGGCCATTTGTGCGCCTTAGCCCGCATCGACCGCGAGGCGCATCACGCCGGCGTCACGGTCTGGATAACGTCAAACCCCTCGAAGCGGGGCGGTCCGAGATAAAGCGGCTTGTGGTTCCCGGCACCGCGGTGCGCCGCCCGGAACGCTTCCGACCGTGTCCAGGCTTCGAAGTCCTCGCGCGACCGCCAGACCGTGTGCGAGGCGTAAAGAACGTGGTCCTCGGTCGCCGGCCCGCGCAGTACGTGAAACTCGACGAAGCCGGACACGCTGGCCAAATGGGATTCGCGCGACAGCCATACCTGCTCAAAGGCGTCCTCCTCGCCAAGGGTGACTTGGAAGCGGTTCATGGCGATGAACATCGGCGCTGTGTCCTGTGCTGTCGGTGCGGAAGATCGGGAGCAAGAACAAGCGAGCGCTTAAATTGGGCCGAGCGGGGCGCTTAGCTATCAAGGATTCCCGTTCGTAAGGCGCTTTACCGATGCTCTCGCTTATCCCGCACTTGGCCATCCAGCGGCCCTGCTCGCTCACGGCCGAAATTAGTGAAAATTGGTGGAGAACAGCCCGGCCGCTTTCGGACGGCGACAGCTTCAACCGCCCGTTCGTTCATGCGGTCGGCTGCCGACTGGCTATATTGCGGTGGTTGAGCAGTGCACACTCCGCATCCCTTCACGTCAGTTTCTGTGGTCGGTTGCCGCTTAGCTGATCACGCAGCCTCACAATCCCGCCGGCTTCCCATCCGCAAAACCGTCAAACGCATAATCGTTGAGGATCTGCCGTCGCCAGAAATAGGCGCGCTCGACCTGCGAGAGCTGGGCCTCGTCGCAAAGTTCGGGCCAGCCGGCGACGATCACGCTCGTCTGGCCATTGATGATGTCGCGCGCCTCGACGTCGCTGAGCAGGAAGGACGGCGCGGACAGCCGGCAATGCTCGAGCAGGCTGCGTCGATCGTCGCCGATCACCGCCATCGCCTGTTTAACCTCCCGGCCGTTGCGCCCTTGCGGACAGATATCATAAGCTGGCGTCAGCGCCAGCGTCGCGCCGTCCCACAGGGACGCGTGATTGCGGGCGTGGTCGTCGGTGTTGCCGACGAGGATGTTGAACACCATTCTCGCGAAAAGCTCGCGCAAGCTTTCGCGCGGCGCGACGAAGCGCGCGCGCACGATCTGCGCAAGGTCGACATAGCTCGCATAATGCGCCTGCAATTCGGTCAGCCCGAGCATGGTGAGCGCCGACACCATCGCCTTGCGCGTCCAGCCGCCTTCGGCCTTCGCCCGGTCAAAGCGCTGGACGAGCAATATGTCCTTGCCGTTCGCGGACGTCAGAACGACCGGCGCGACGTTGAGGCCGACCCGCGCCGCAAGCCGCATTGCGACATATTCGGATTTTACGACGGCATAGGTGTCGTTCGACGCCGAGAACTTGGCGATGAACTTGGTGTCGCCATCCCCGATCAGCGCCTTGGGCCGCGCGCCTCCGATCGAGCTGCCATGGAACAGCGCCTTCTCAAGCCCCGCTGGGATCTGCTCGCCGCGCTCGACATGGCCGGCTGCATCCTGCAGCTCTTCGAGCGTCGCATTGTCCTGCTCGCGCGCCTGATAGCGATCGGGCGAGCGCTGAAAATCGAGCGCACCGATCCGGTCTGACCCCGAATTAAGCATGAAGGTCAGCTCGTCGAATTCGACATCCTTCGCTGCGTCGCCCTGCAGTCCGGTCAGCCGGTTGATGATGACCCGCCGCCCCCAGGCGTCGGGTGCGCCGTCGCGCAGACAACCCGCCATATCGAGCGGCGGGTTGGGCGCGATCGCCCCGCGCCGCAACTCGAGCTCGGGCGAGAAGATCGGGATGGCTTGTCCACGCTCGAGATACGAGCGGCCATAGGTGAAAACATGGGCGCTGCCGTCGCGCTCAATCCGTCCGGCGATGACCGGCTCGAACGCCCCCGGCAGCCAGATCCAGACGAACGCTTCGGTCGCTGCCGGGAGGCCGGCATCGGCTTCAGAAGTCATCGCGGGTTTCCTTGCGCGGCCGCCGGACCGACTGGGGAAGCAGCGCCAGCTTATCGTCGAGGCGCGACATTTCGGGCGCGAGCCGCGACGGCTCATCGACGAAGAGCGGGACGCCGAGCAGGGCGGCGGCTTCGAATGCCAGTCCGATCTCGACACGCGGGTGTCCCTTCTCGACCAGCTGGAGCGTGCTGCGCGCAATTCCGATGCGGGCCGCCAGGTCAGCCTCGGTCATCTTGCGCTCTTTGCGCGCAAGTCGGATTGCGCGCCCGAGCAGCGCCAGCGCTTCGCGCGTGGTGCGGGAATAAGTGCGAACATGTTCTGCCATGTGATGATCCAGTGACCGAAATGGCGGGCGCTAAACCTTTTCATGCCCGCCATCTCGGTCGTTACCTCAAATTTAACGTCATCTTCAAGCCATGACCGGCAAAACAGGCGCGAAACAGCTCTGCGACCGCCATAATGGTCAATTCATACAAATGGGAGCTATTAGGCAT
>JALYIX010000109.1 GCA_030775565.1 Pseudomonadota bacterium
GGGAACCGGGTCGGCCCTGGGCGCCGGCGCGGTCGAAGGCGCGGCCGGCGCGGGAGCGGCCGACGCATCCTCGCCATCGCCCAGCAACATCGCGATCGGGGCACCGACCTTCACGCCTTCGCTACCCTCGGGCACCAGGATCTTGCCGATCACCCCCTCGTCGACCGCCTCGAATTCCATCGTCGCCTTGTCGGTCTCGATCTCGGCGAGGAGGTCGCCCGACTTCACGACGTCGCCCTCCTTGACCAGCCATTTGGCCAGCGTCCCCTCCTCCATCGTCGGCGACAAGGCAGGCATTTTGAGCTCGATCGGCATTGAGCAGTCCCATCAGTGCAAGGTTGCCGCCCTCAAAGCCAATGCGGTGGCCCCGGTCAAGGGACGCGCGTGTGGCGGGGCATGCTTGCCAGTCGCCGCGGATTGTGCGCAGCTTTGCCGCGATGGACGAACAGGGGCCCCCACTGCGCACCTATCTGGTGGTGATCGACGACAGCGCCGAAGCACGCGTCGCGCTGCGCTTTGCTGCGCGGCGAGCGGCGAAGACCGGCGGCACGGTCGAGGTGCTGGCGATCGTCGAGCCGCAGGATTTCGTCCAGTGGGGCGGGGTCCAGGCGGCGATCGAGGAAGAGCAGCGCCTGCGGATCGAGGCGAGCGTCGCCTCGGCGGTCGGCGAGATCATGGACGCCGCGGGCATTCGCCCCAACATCGTCGTGCGATCGGGCGAGCCGGTCAGCGAAGTGCGCGCCTTCATCGGCACCCGCGCCGACATCGCCGCGCTGGTGCTGGGCGCGTGCGGGAGCGGGCATCCGGGGCCGCTCGTCGCCGATTTCACCGGGCATGATTCGGGCAAGCTGCCGTGCCCGGTGATGATCATCCCGGGCAGCCTCGACGACGAGCGGTTGGAGGCGCTGAGTTAAAGGTACGATTGCCGCGCCCCCGAAGGGACGCGGCATTCGTGTTTTCAGTGAGCGGTCATCGCAGGATAGGTCGCCACCGGCTGGAGCGATCCCGGCCCGACGTTCAACGGCGCTTGGGCTGCGGCCGCCATGTTCAACGGCACATCTTCATCGGTAAATGACTTCACGATGGTGCCAGCTGGCAGCTTCGCGCTTGTCCCGGTCATAAAGAATCCGGCGGGGAGGAAGATGAGGGCCGAGACGGCGGTGGCGCCAATGCCTCCGGCAACGCCCTTGTCATCGAACGCACCGCTGAGACGAATTTGGCGGCCGTTGACCGTCATGTAGAGTACGCGCGCATTGAGCTTGCCCGAGCGGCCCCACATGCCCTTGTTCCGCACATCGGTGATCTCGCCCATGGCCGGGCTCCCGGCGGGAACAACGACGACGCCGTTGACCAGCACAGGTTCGGCGACTTCGAGATGGAAGCGCTGGCCAACACGGAGCGCCTTGCCCTTAGTCGTAAGCTCTTCCACGAGTCGGAGGGGCACCTCTGTTCCAACGCGAAGAACGGCGTTGGTCGTTGGTGCGACACCGATTGGTGAAGCGGGGGACTGTGCCGTGGCAGGTACAGCGAGCATGGCGACGGCAAGGCCGGCGGTAAAACGAAACATGGTGAATCCCCCTGTAAGCATGACATGCGGTACGCCCGCAGGCCGCCGTCATGGATGGGCCTGATTAAACTTCTGTGAAACAAAAAAGTTAAATCGCCTGGGAGAGCAGCGCGGCAATCGCCACAAACCCCGCCTCATCCTCGTCATCGAACCGCGCCGCGTCGGGGCTGTCGAGGTCGAGGACGGCCAGCAGGCGGCCGTCGCGCACGATCGGCACGACCAGTTCGCTGACGCTCGCCGCGTCGCAGGCGATGTGGCCGGGGAAGGCGTGGACGTCGTCGACCCGCTGGACCTTGAGCGTCGCCGCCGCGGCGCCGCACACCCCCTTCCCGAACGGGATGCGGATGCACGCCGCGCGGCCCTGGAACGGGCCGAGGACGAGCTCGCCGTCGAGGTTGCGGTAGAAGCCGGCCCAGTTGAGCCCGGGCACGCTTTCCCAGATCAGCGCCGCGGCATTGGCCATGTTGGCGATCGGGTCGGGCTCGCCCGCGACCAGTGCCTCGAGCGCGGCGGCAAGGTCGCGGTAGAGGGTCGGCTTGTCGGTCGCGCTCAGCTTGAAATCATACATCAGTCGAAACTCACTTTCCCGCGCCCCTTCTTGACCTCGCTCCGGCCCTTCTTCTCGTCGACCCGGCGAGCCTTCGCCGCGCGGCTCGGGCGGGTTGCGCGGCGGCGCGCCTGGACGACGTGCGCCGCCACGATCATCTCCGCCAGCCGGGCGCGGGCGTCCTCGCGGTTGGCCTCCTGCGTGCGATAGCGGCGCGCGGTGATGACCAGCTCGCCGCCGGCGGTGAGCTTGCTCCCGGCGATGGTCTTCAACTGCGCATAGGCGTGGGGCGACAGGCCCAAAGCGAAGACGTTGCAGCGCAGCTGGCAGGCGGTCGCGACCTTGTTGACATTCTGCCCGCCGGGCCCGGTCGCGGCGAGGAATTTCTCGGCTATCGCGTCGTCGGGCCAGGGATAGTCGGGACGATCAGTCGCCATCGGCCTCGACCAGCGCGCGCCACGCGCCAAAGGTGTCGGGCAAGGGCGCGGTGACGTCGACCGCGGGCTTCTTGCCGCGCGGAACGACCAGCCGCCGCGAATGGAGCAGCATCGGCCCGCCGGGCACGCCATAGACGCGGTCGCCGACGATCCCCGCGCCAAGCCCCTCGCGGGCGTGGGCGCGGATCTGGTGCGTGCGGCCGGTCTTCGGCGTGAACTCGACGAGGCTGCGGCCGTCGCGAACCGCGATCCGCCGCCAATGGGTGACCGCGCTCTTGCCGGCGGGATCGGCGCGCATCCGCCAGCCGGCCTCGGCGCTCGACACCTTGCCCAATGGGACGTCGATCACGCCGCCCTCGCCGACCTCGCCCGCGACGACCGCGAGATAGGTCTTTTCGACCGTTCCGGACTCGAATGCAGCCTGGAACATCGCCCGCGCCGGCGGATTGCGCGCGAACAGCAGGCAGCCCGAGGTGTCCTGGTCGAGCCGGTGCATCGCGGTCGGCGGGCGCTTGAAGCCGCACTTCAGGTCATGGATGCGCCGCTCGACGCTGTCCCCCCCGGCGCGCGGCGTATCGACCGGCAGCCCGGCGGGCTTGTCGATGACGATCGCCTCGCCGTCGATGAACAGGATGCGGGTGTCGAGCATGGGAAGCGCCATGCGACGCCCCGCGCCGCGAGGCAAGTCACACGCGCGGGTGGCAAGCATTGTGTCTCTCGCGCAACGATTCGACAGGATTCCAGCCATTTAAGACTTATTAACCTTTTCCCGGCAGACGTTGAATGGTTAATGGTCGCTTCAACGACGTTAAGAGCGCGCAACGATTATTGGTTTAGGCGCTATTTTCGCCGGGCTTGAACAGGGGACGGACGATGCGGGTTTTGCTGATCGAGGACGAGGCGACGATCGCCAAGAGCATCGAACTGATGCTGGGGACCGAGGGCTTCAACGTCTACACCACCGACCTTGGCGAAGAGGGCCTCGATCTCGGCAAGCTCTATGATTACGACATCATCCTGCTCGACCTCAACCTGCCCGACATGCACGGCTATGACGTGCTCAAGAAATTGCGCACCGCCAAGGTCGGCACCCCGGTGCTGATCCTGTCGGGGATGAACGAGATGGACAGCAAGGTTCGCGCGCTGGGCTTCGGCGCCGACGATTATGTCACCAAGCCGTTCCACCGCGACGAACTGGTCGCGCGCATTCACGCCATCGTCCGCCGCTCGAAAGGCCATAGCCAGTCGGTCATCCGCACCGGCAAGCTGGCGGTCAACCTCGACGCCAAGACGGTCGAAGTCGACGGCGCGCGGGTGCACCTGACGGGCAAGGAATATGCGATGCTCGAGCTGCTTTCGCTGAGGAAGGGCACGACGCTGACCAAGGAGATGTTCCTCAACCACCTTTATGGCGGAATGGACGAGCCCGAATTGAAGATCATCGACGTGTTCATCTGCAAGCTGCGCAAGAAATTGAGCCTGGCGTGCGGCGGCGACAACTACATCGAGACGGTGTGGGGTCGTGGCTATGTGCTGCGCGATGCCGAGGGAGCTGAGCTGCCCGAGGCGGCGGTCGCGTAAATCCGTCGCACGGTTGTTCGAAGCCTCGATTCGCGGCTTCCCTCGGCACGGCTGATCATACTATGCCCTTGGCCTTCCACGGAGGGCCTGGCCAACATGCGTCGCTCGAACATCCTTTTCGCCGTTGCCGCCCTTTTGCTTGGCGCGGCGGCCCCAGTGCCCGCTTATCGACAGCTCCCACCCATTCCGGCTCCCGATGGGGGCTGGGATCTGACGAGTGTCGATCCCGCGCTTCACCGGCTCTATCTGGCACATGGCAGTTCGATCCTCGCGCTCGACACCGTCCGCGGTACCGTGACGCCGATGCTGGTGCCGGCACAGCGGGGTCACGCCGCGCTCGCCATTCCCGGCACCCGCGAGGTCCTTTCGACCAACGGCGAGGCGGGCACGGCGACGATTTTCGACGGCGTCACCGGGAAGATTCGCGCGACGCTTCCGACCGGCAAGAACCCCGACGCCGCAGCCTATGACCCGCGCACCCGCACGCTGTGGGTGATGAACCCGGGCGACGGCAGTGCGACGGTCATCGACCCCGCCGCCGCGACCGTCCTTGCCAGCGTGCCGATCGGCGGCTCGCTCGAACTCGCCGCGGCCGACGGCGAAGGCCATTTGTTCGTCAACGTCGAGGATCGCAACGATGTCGCGGTCATCGACACGCGCACCCGCCGGCTCGAGCGGCGCTTTCCGCTCGCCGGCTGCGACGGCCCGACGGGGCTGGCCTACGCGGCCGACGTGAAGCTGCTCGTCTCGGCCTGCGCCAACGGCCGGGCCATCGTTTCCACCCGCGCCGGTCGCCAGGTCGCCAGTCTGGCAATCGGGCCGGGCGCGGACGGCGCACTCTATGACAACCGCCGCCACGTCGCCTTGATCCCGTCGGGCGGGGACGGTTCGTTGTCGGTGATCGCCCTTGGCGGCGTGCCGCGCGTCGTCGACCGCGTCGCCACGGCCAAAACCGCGCGCACGGCGGCGCTCGACGAGACCACCGGGCGCATCTATCTCGCCGCCGCGGACCGGCTCCCGGCGGTCGGCAAGGAACGGCCTCGGGCCGTGCCCGGCAGTTTCCGGATCTTGACGCTGGAGCCGACGGCGCGGCGCTAGCCTACGCCTCGGCC
>JALYIX010000110.1 GCA_030775565.1 Pseudomonadota bacterium
TCGGCAAGGGCCTGCTCGGCCGCGTCGTCGATGCCCTCGGCAACCCGATCGACGGCAAGGGTCCGATCGTCTCCGACCAGCGCAGCCGCGTCGAGGTCAAGGCGCCCGGCATCATCCCGCGCACTTCGGTCCACGAGCCCGTCCAGACCGGCCTCAAGGCCTTGGACGCGCTCGTCCCCGTCGGCCGCGGCCAGCGCGAGCTGATCATCGGCGATCGCCAGACCGGCAAGACCGCCGTCGCCTTGGACACGTTCATCAACCAGAAGGCCGCCAACGCCGGCGACGACGAGGGCAAGAAGCTCTACTGCATCTACGTTGCGATCGGGCAGAAGCGCTCGACCGTCGCGCAGATCGTCAAGGCGCTCGAAGAAAATGGCGCGATGGAATATTCGATCGTCGTCGCCGCGACGGCGTCGGAGCCTGCCCCGCTGCAGTTCCTGGCACCCTACACCGGCTGCGCGATGGGCGAATATTTTCGCGACAACGGCATGCACGCGGTCATCGTCTATGACGATCTCTCCAAGCAGGCGGTCGCCTATCGCCAGATGTCGCTGCTCCTGCGCCGCCCGCCGGGTCGCGAAGCCTATCCGGGCGACGTCTTCTATCTCCACAGCCGCCTGCTCGAGCGCGCCGCCAAGATGAGCGACGCCAATGGCTCGGGCTCGCTCACCGCGCTGCCGATCATCGAGACCCAGGCGGGCGACGTCTCGGCCTACATCCCGACCAACGTGATCTCGATCACCGACGGCCAGATCTTCCTTGAGACCGACCTGTTCTACCAGGGCGTCCGTCCGGCGATCAACGTCGGTCTTTCGGTCAGCCGCGTCGGCTCGGCCGCGCAGACCAAGGCGATGAAGAAGGTCGCCGGGTCGATCAAGCTCGAGCTCGCGCAATATCGCGAGATGGCCGCCTTCGCGCAGTTCGGCTCGGACCTCGACGCCTCGACCCAGAAGCTGCTGGCGCGCGGTGCCCGCCTGACCGAGCTGCTCAAGCAGGCGCAGTACGCGCCGATGCCGATCGAGGAGCAGGTCGCATCGATCTTCGCCGGTACCCAGGGCTTCGTCGACGCGGTCCCGACCGCCGACGTCACCCGCTACGAAGCGGCGATGCTGAGCTATCTTCGCTCGGATCATGCCGACGTGCTCGGCAAGATCCGCGACACCAAGGCGCTCGACGACGAGACCTCGGGCAAATTGAAGGACGCGCTCGCCACCTTCGGCAAGCAGTTCGCCTAACACGAACCGTCATCCCGGGATGACGCGGTAGGAACAGATGGCAAGTCTCAAAGCCCTCAAGATGCGCATCGGCTCAGTCAAGTCGACGCAGAAGATCACCAAGGCGATGAAGATGGTCGCCGCGGCGAAGCTTCGCCGGGCGCAGGCCAATGCCGAGGCCGGCCGCCCCTATGCGACCCGCCTTGCCGCGGTCGTGTCGAGCCTCGCCAGCCGCGTCACCGTCGGCCCGCAATCGCCGAAGCTGATCGCCGGGCATGGCAAGGACGAGACCCACCTGATCGTGCTCGCCACCGGCGATCGCGGCCTTGCCGGTGCGTTCAACACCAACATCGTCCGCGCCGCTCGCAAGAAAGCCGAGCAACTGGAGGCGCAGGGCAAGACGGTCCTGTTCTACATCGTCGGCCGCAAGGGCCGCCCGGCGATCCAGCGCTTCTACTCGAAAGCGATCGTCGGCCAGCACGACACCAGCGCAATGAAGGCCCCTGCCTATCAGGACGCGCTCAATATCGCCGAGCATGTCACCGAGCGCTTCCTCGCCGGCGAATATGACGTCGTCCATCTGGCCTACGCCAACTTCCGCTCGACCCTGCTCCAGGAGCCGACGGTCGACCAGATCATCCCGGTCGTCGCCGCTGCCGATCCGGCCAACGACAAGACCGCCGCCCCTTCGGCCGCGACCGAATATGAGCCCGACGAGGAAACCATCCTCGCCGCGCTCCTGCCGAAGAATGTGGCGATCCAGATCTACCGCGCGCTGCTCGAGAACGCCGCCGGCTTCTACGGCAGCCAGATGACCGCGATGGACAACGCCACGCGCAACGCCGGCGACATGATCAACAAGCTTTCGGTCAAGTACAACCGCCAGCGCCAGGCCGCGATCACCACCGAACTCGTCGAAATCATCTCGGGCGCCGAAGCGCTCTAACTCGCACGCAAGCCAAGGAAGACATCATGGCCACCGCCGCAACCACCATCAACCCGACCGCCGGGGGCAACATCACCGGCCGCATTGCGCAGGTCATCGGCGCCGTCGTCGACGTTGCCTTCGACGGCGAGCTGCCGCCGATCCTCGCCGCGCTCGAGACCGACAACAATGGCAACCGCCTCGTCCTCGAAGTCGCCCAGCATCTCGGCGAGAATATCGTCCGCACGATCGCGATGGACGCGACCGAGGGCCTCACCCGCGGCCAGAAGGTCACCGCCACCGGCTCGCAGATCCAGGTCCCGGTCGGCCCGATGACCTTGGGGCGCATCATGAACGTCATCGGTGAGCCGATTGACGAGCGCGGGCCCATTGGCTCCACCCTCTTCTCGCCGATCCACGCCGAGGCCCCGCTGTTCGTCGACCAGTCGACCGACGCGAGTATCCTCGTCACCGGCATCAAGGTCATCGACTTGCTGGCCCCCTACGCCAAGGGCGGCAAGATCGGCCTGTTCGGCGGCGCCGGGGTCGGCAAGACCGTACTCATCCAGGAACTCATCAACAACATCGCCAAGGGCCATGGCGGCGTCAGCGTGTTCGCCGGCGTCGGCGAGCGGACCCGCGAAGGCAATGACCTCTACCACGAATTCCTCGACGCCGGGGTCATCGCCAAGGACGCCGACGGCAACCCGACGCCCGAGGGCTCGAAGGTCGCGCTGGTGTTCGGCCAGATGAACGAGCCGCCGGGCGCCCGCGCCCGCGTCGCGCTGTCGGGCCTGACGCAAGCCGAGTATTTCCGCGACGTCGAAGGCCAGGACGTGCTGTTCTTCGTCGACAACATCTTCCGCTTCACGCAAGCCGGGTCGGAAGTGTCGGCACTGCTCGGCCGCATCCCGTCGGCGGTGGGCTATCAGCCGACGCTGGCGACCGACATGGGCGCGCTGCAGGAGCGGATCACCTCGACCAACAAGGGCTCGATTACCTCGGTCCAGGCGATCTACGTTCCCGCCGACGATTTGACCGATCCGGCGCCGGCCGCGTCGTTCGCCCACTTGGACGCGACGACCACGCTCAACCGCGCGATTTCGGAACTGGGGATCTACCCCGCGGTCGATCCGCTCGATTCGACCAGCCGCGTGCTGACCGTCGCCGTCGTCGGCCAGGAGCATTACGACACCGCGCGCAAGGTCCAGGAGACGCTGCAAAAGTACAAGTCGCTGCAGGACATCATCGCCATCCTCGGGATGGACGAGCTCAGCGAAGAGGACAAGACGATCGTCGCCCGCGCGCGCAAGATCCAGCGCTTCCTCAGCCAGCCGTTCCACGTCGCCGAAGTGTTCACCGGCATTCCCGGCAAGTTCGTCCAGGTCGAGGACACGGTGAAGTCGTTCAAGGCGGTCGTCGACGGCGACTATGACCATCTGCCGGAGAGCGCCTTCTACATGGTCGGCGGAATCGACGAAGCGGTCGCCAAGGCCGAGAAGATGGCACAGGACGCCTAAATGGCCGACCTGCTCCACTTCGAACTCGTCACCCCCGAGCGCCTCGTCCGCTCGGAGGACGTCCATATGGTCGTCGTCCCCGGCAGCGAAGGTGATTTCGGCGCGATGGCCGGCCACGCGCCCTTCATGACGACCTTGAAGGACGGCGAGCTGACGATCTTCAAGACCCCCGGGTCGCCCCCCGAAACGGTCCGGGTGAGCGGCGGTTTCGCGGAAATCGGTGCGTCGGGCCTGACCGTCCTCGCCGAGAGCGCGGCCTGACCGCGAAACTCTGCCCCCGGTTAGTTTTTCGGTAAACTTTCCTCTCTATTCACCATCCCGGGCTTTCCCCAGAACGACGGGACACGGTGGGCATGAACGCTTTCGGCAAGCGCAACGGACTGGGCAACAGCGGATCGGCGCGTCCCAACTTCGGCGTCGCGCGACCGATGAAGTCAGGACCCGGCGGTTCAAGCGGGGGCGACGGCGGCGAACAGTTCCCGCCTCTCGACGATATTCCCGCGGCTCCGGTCCCGCACGGGCATGCCCCCGGCTCGATGCTCGGCGCGATGGATCGCTTGAACGAGCGCCAGAACGGTAGCGGCGAACAGGGGTCGATGAAGGCCGAGGGGTTCGAAGCCTCGGTCCACCGGATCAAGGAGCAGGTCCTTCCGCGCCTGCTCGAGCGGGTCGATCCCGAAGCCGCGGCGACGCTCGGCAAGGATGAGCTGGCGGAGGAATTCCGGCCGATCATTTCCGAGGTGCTGACCGAGCTCAAGATCAACTTGAACCGCCGCGAACAATTCGCGCTGGAAAAGGTGCTGGTCGACGAGCTGCTCGGCCTGGGGCCGCTCGAGGAACTGCTCAGCGACCCGTCGATCAGCGACATCATGGTCAACGGCCCCGACCAGTGCTTTGTCGAGCGCAAGGGCAAGCTCGAGCTCGCCTCGATCCAGTTCCGCGACGAGGAGCATCTGTTCCAGATTGCCCAGCGGATCGTCAACAAGGTCGGCCGCCGCGTCGACCAGACCACCCCGCTGGCCGACGCCCGCCTGATGGACGGCAGCCGCGTCAACGTCATCGTTCCGCCGCTGAGCCTCAAGGGCACCGCGATCTCGATTCGTAAATTCTCCGAAAAGCCGATCACGCTCGACATGATGCGTGGCTTCGGGTCGATGTCGGAAAAGATGGCGACCCTGCTCAAGATCGCCGGCGCGGCACGGATGAACATCGTCATCTCGGGCGGTACCGGTTCGGGCAAGACGACCATGCTCAACGCGCTGTCGAAGATGATCGACCCGGGCGAGCGCGTCATCACCATCGAGGACGCGGCCGAGCTTCGCCTGCAGCAGCCGCACTGGCTGCCGCTCGAAACCCGCCCCGCCAACCTCGAAGGGCAAGGCGCGATTACCATCCGCGACCTCGTCATCAACGCGCTGCGCATGCGGCCCGACCGAATCATCCTCGGCGAAATCCGCGGGTCGGAATGTTTCGACCTGCTCGCCGCGATGAACACCGGCCACGACGGCTCGATGGCGACACTTCACTCCAACAGCCCGCGCGAATGCCTGGCGCGTATGGAAAACATGGTGATGATGTCGGACATCAAGGTCCCCAAGGAAGCAATCTCGCGTCAGATCGCCGACTCGGTCGACCTCATCGTCCAGGTCAAGCGCCTGCGCGACGGTTCGCGCCGCACGACCAACATCACCGAAGTCATCGGGATGGAAGGCGACGTCATCGTCACCCAGGAGCTCTTCAAGTTCCAATATATGGACGAGAGCAGCGACGGGAAGATCATCGGCGAGTATCAGTCGATGGGCCTACGCCCCTACACGATGGAAAAGGCCAAGCAGTTCGGCTTCGACCAGCCGTATCTGGAGGCCTGCCTCTAGGTATCTCGAAAAGCGCTTGGGGGCGTGCCTGTAGCGCCGAGTTTAGGGAAGCGGTTGCAAAGCAACCGCGAGCTAAAAGAGAGATGCGAAAAGCCGGCCAGCCTGCACCCCGGACTTGATCCGGGGCGACAGGACTGACGTCACGGATTTACTCCGTGACGGCCCCGCGCGCCGCTTACTTGGGAGTAGCAACCCCTTTCGGCCCGGTCAGCTTGGCGGCGCCTTCGCCACCACTATTCTTCGGCCCGCCGGTCACCGCCTGCTGCTCGGTCAACACCGGCACATTGGCAGCCTTCTGAGCGCCGGCATCCTTACCCTCGGCCGCGGCCTTCGCCCCAGCATCCGCCGCCGCACCCGGAGCGGCCGCGGCTTCCTTCGGCGCTGCCGGCATCGGCTTGGGTGCATCGCTCTTCGAATTGAGGAAGGCGATCACATTCGCCCGGTCCTGCGGATCGCTAAGCCCGGCAAAGGTCATCTTGGTCCCCGGCGCGAACGCCTTGGGGCTGTGAAGCCACTGGCCGAGCTGGGTCCAGTCCCAGTTTCCGCCCTTGCCCGACAACGCTTCGGAAAACGCAAAACCGTTGACGCCCTTGCCGATTGGCTCGCCGAGCACGCCCCACAGGTTCGGCCCCAGCGCATTGGGGCCACCCTTGTCGGCATTGTGGCAAGCGGCGCATTTCTTGAACACATCGGCGCCCTTGGCCGCGTCGGCGCTGGCGAGGTAGAATTCGATCGGCTTCTCGGCCACCGCGGCGCCGGCGCCTTCCTCGACCACCCCGGCGATCGGATAGCCCATCTTCTCGGGCCGCTCATGATTGAACACTTCGCCGGTGACGATCGACCCGCCCAGCGCGACGATGCCCGCGGCGAGCACGAACATGGCGATGAAATTGCTGCGATCCTGCATGGAAACCCCGTCGAGCGCTCGAGCGATTGAACTTGGCGCCCGCCCTTAAAGAGCGGTTGCCCTTTCATCAAGCGTCGCAACGGGGCTTGCCAGCCAATGCTCGAGCAGCGTCCGCGCGATGGCGAAGCGTGGCGGTGCCTGGAAGCTGGCGTCTGGCGCCTTGGCGAGCGCCGCGGTCACCTCGTCCCGCGTGAACCAGCGGGCATCGTCGAGCTCGGTCGTATCGATCACCAGCGCATCGTCGAGCGCCATCGCGGTGCAGCCGATCATCAGGCTCGACGGGAATGGCCACGGCTGGCTCGCGACATAAGTCACGTCGGCAACCCGGATCCCGGCTTCCTCATGGAGTTCGCGCGCGACCGCCGCCTCGATCGTCTCGCCGACCTCGACGAACCCCGCCAGTGCCGAGTAACGTCCGGCCGGATATTGCGGCTGGCGGCCAAGCAGCAGCCGCCCGTCATGTTCGGCAAGCATGATCACGACCGGGTCGACGCGCGGAAAATGTTCGCCACCGCACGATCCGCAGCGCCGCGACCAGCCGCCGCGCACCGGCGCGCTGGCCTCGCCACAGACCGAGCAGAAACGATGTCGCCGGTGCCAGTTGGCGAGGCTCAGCGCGGCGGCGAACAGCGGCGCGTCACGGGGCCCGAGCTGACCAAGCAACCAGAAGTGCGCGCGGGTGTCGACCGGCACGCTGCCATCGGGGATTCCCGAGAAGCGGGGACGATCGCCGTCGAGCCCAAGGAACAAGGGCGCGTCGTCGGGCTCCATTGCCCGCCACACGAGATCGCCCTGTTCGTCGACCGCAGGGGCGCCATTGTCCCAAGCGAGCATCCGCGCCGCCGGGTCGCGCGCGAATTCGGCGATTCGTTCTGGCTGGGCGCGAAGCGGATCGGCGCGGTCGAGACCGGGACCGGAAAAAAATGCATCAGGCGGCAAACAAGTCACTCCTGCAGGCCAGCACGGCCTCGACGGCATGGCGATAGAGGGTTGGCAGCCCCGCGTCACCGATGCTGTCGATGGATTGCCACCAGCCCTCCCCTTCGGGCGCGGCCCGCGCCGCGATCGCCAGCTCGAGGGTGAAATGGGTAAACCCGTGCGACACCGTGGCAAGCGCCGGCGCCGTTCCTCGAACATCGCCCCACGCGGGTCCGGGGAGCGCCGCCATCCCCCCGAGCAACCCTTTGGCCGGGCGCCTCACGAGCCACAGCGCGCCATCGCGCTCGGTCCACCAGGCAGTACCAAAGCGATGCGGCCGCGCCTTCCTGACCTTTGCCGCTGGAAACGCCTCGGGCGCTCCACTGGCGAAGGCCGCGCATTCCGGGCGCACCGGGCACTCGCCACAGCGCGGCGCCCTAGGCCGGCAGATTGTCGCGCCAAGATCCATCATCGCCTGGGCGAAGTCCCCCGCGCGCTCGACGGGCGTGATCCGATCGGTCAGGGTCCGCAGTTCGGCCCTGGCCTCGGCGACCGGCTGCGCAATCGCGAACAGCCGTGCCACGACCCGCTCGACATTGGTGTCAACCACCACCGCCCGTTCGCCGAACGCGATCGCCGCGACCGCCGCCGCTGTGTAGGCACCGAGCCCCGGCAACCCGCGCAGTCCGGCTTCGGTCGACGGGAATCCGCCCCGCGCCGCGACCGCCTTCGCGCAGGCGATCAGGTTCCGGGCGCGAGCGTAATAGCCGAGCCCGGCCCACTCGTGCAGCACCTCGGCCCCGTCCGCTGCCGCCAGTGCGTCGACCGTCGGCCAGCGCTCTACGAACCGCGCGAATCGGGGGGTTACCGTCGCGACCGTCGTCTGCTGCAGCATGACCTCGCTCAACCACACCCGATACGGGTCCATCGTCGCCGCGCCCGGCGGCGCGCGCCACGGCAACGCGCGGGCGTGGAGCGAATAATGTTCGAGCAGGAGAGATGCGATCTTGGCGCTCACGCCCGCGCTATGGCATGGACGGTCGCGTGTCGAAACCGCCCACGAGACCTGACCAGCGTTCCAAGCCTGCGGAACCCCAGCGCCGCGGCTATGCCCGCGCTGCGGGCGACATCGCCGGCGAGGTCAGCGGCATGGCGTTCAAGCGCTTCGGCTTCGTCCAGGGCGCGGTCGTCAGCCGCTGGAAGGAGATCGTCGGCGAGCGCTACGCACGAGTCTCGGTTCCCGAATCGATCCGCTTCCCGGCGGGCAAGAAGTCGGGCGGAACGCTGTCGCTCCTCGTCGAGGGCGCTCACGCACCCCTGATGCAGCATCTCGGCCCGATGATCGTCGAGAAGGTCAATCGCTTCTTCGGCTACGAAGCCGTCGCCCGCATCGCCTTCCGCCAGGGCCGCGTGGCCGACGCCGGGCCTGCGCGCCCTCTCCGCCAGGCGCCCGCCCCCGTCCCCGCCGACTTGGGCGACGGGCTTCGCACGATCGCCGACGATGAGCTTCGCGCCTGCCTGACCTCGCTCGCCGGACAGATCGCAGCGACGACCGGTCCGCCCAAGATCGACAAGCCCAACCCGATGCCGTCCTTGTTCAACCTGCCGAAAGTTTCCTGATGAAGCGTCACTCGCTGCTCCTCCTCCTCGCCTCGGTCGCGTTCAGCGGAACGGCGACCGCTCACTCGGTCGCCAAGCGGAGCGTTCATCGACCCGCCGCGACTCGTGTTGCCGACTGGAGCCGCATCGCCAGCGCGACCGCGGCCGGCGGCTTTGTCATGGGCAACCCCGCCGCCAAGGTGAAGCTGGTCGAATTCGGCTCGCTGACCTGCCCGCACTGCCGCCACTTCGATCAGGAAGCGGAGGCCCCGCTCATCGCCGGCTACGTCCGCAGCGGCAAGGTCAGCTGGGAATTCCGTCCCTTCCTGCTCAACGGCTACGACATTCCGGTGACCCTCACTGCGGCCTGCGGCGGCGCGGGCAGCTTCTTCCCGATGCTTCGCGCCCTTTATGACGCGCAGCCGCAATGGATCGCCAAAATGCAGGCCATCCCCGCCGACCGGTTGGCCGCCATCCAGGCCATGGCCGAACCGCAGCAATATCTCGCGATCGGCCAGGCGGGGGGCCTCCCCGCCTTCGCCGCCGCTCACGGCATCCCCGCGGCGAAGGCTTCGGCCTGCCTCGCGGACAAGGCGCGCGCCGAGCGCCTGGTCGCGGTGACCGCCGATTCCGCCAACCGGTTGAAGGTCGATTCGACCCCGACGTTCATGATCAACGGCACGACGGTCGACTATTCCGCCGGCCCGAGTGCGTGGAGCGTGGTGCGCGCGCGCCTCGACGCGGCGCTCAAAGCCTGATTATCTTCCATCACGCACACTCCCGAACGAAGGTGACCTTATGAAGACTCTCACCCTGCTCATTGCCGCAAGCGCGCTGGTCCTTGCCAGCGGCTGCAACAAGAAGGCTGCCACGACCACCAGCGGGGTCACGACCGCCGACGCAGTCGATCCCAATGCGCCCAAGACCGCACCCAACGGCGACTGGTCGCAATATGTGACGAAGACCGCCGCCGGCGGGTTCGTCATGGGCAATCCCAATGCGCCGGCCAAGCTCATCGAATTCGGCTCGATGAGCTGCCCGCACTGCGCGGCATTCGAAAAGGAGGGCGCGCCGACGCTCATCGACAAATACGTCAAGACCGGCAAGGTCAGCTGGGAATTCCGGAACTTCATCCGCGACAGTTTCGACCTGTCCGCTGCGCTGGTCGCGCGCTGCAACGGCGAGAAGAGCTTTTTCGGCCTGACCCGCGGCATCTACGGCACCCAGCCCGAGTGGGTCGCCAAGCTCCAGGCGATCCCGCAGGACAAGATGCAGGCCGTCATGAACCTGCCGCCGCAGCAGCAATTCCTGACAATCGCCAAGACCGCCGGGTTCGAACAGTTCGCCGCCTTGCGCGGGGTTCCCGCGGCCAAGGCCGACGCCTGCCTGACCAACACCGCGGAAGTCGACAAGCTTGTCCAGATGACCAGCGACGCAACCTCGCAATATAATATTCCCGGCACGCCCGGTTTCGTCCTCAACGGCTCGCTGCTGAAGGACGTCGCCACCTGGGACCTGCTCGAACCCAAGCTCAAGGCGGCGAGCGGAAGCTAGCGAAACGAAGGGCGTCGGGGGGCGCGACGGGATGCGAATCAGGCGGCTCAAGCTCAGCGGGTTCAAGAGCTTCGTCGAGCCCGCCGAACTGCGCATCGAGCCCGGCCTCACCGGGGTCGTCGGCCCCAACGGCTGCGGCAAGTCGAACCTGCTCGAGGCGATTCGCTGGGTCATGGGCGAGGGCAGCGCCAAGAGCTTGCGCGGCGGCGGGATGGAAGATGTCATCTTCGCCGGCACCGCCACCCGCCCGGCGCGCGACTTCGCCGAAGTGACCTTGCTGCTCGACCAGGCGGGCGGCACCGCCGACGCCGGGGAAAGCGAGGTCACCCGCCGGATCGAGCGCGGCTCGGGCTCGGCCTACCGGCTCGACGGTCGCGACGTCCGGGCGAAGGACGTCGCCCTCCTCTTCGCGGACGCCGCGACCGGCGCCCATTCGCCTGCGCTGGTCAGCCAGAACCGCATCGGCGCGGTGATCGCCGCCAAGCCAACCGAGCGCCGCCAGATGCTCGAGGAAGCCGCCGGCATTTCGGGCCTCCATGTCCGCCGCAAGGATGCCGAACAGAAGCTTCGCGCGACCGAAGCCAATCTCGCGCGGCTCGACGAATTGCTCGCCGACCAGGAGCAGCGCGTCGGCCAGCTCCGACGGCAGGCGCGCGCCGCCGAACGCTACCGCGGCTTCACCGACCGCATCCGGCTTGCCGAGGCGCGACTGGTCTACGCCCGCTGGGCCGAGGCCGATCGCGCCGCGCAGGCCGCCGACGCCGAGGCC
>JALYIX010000111.1 GCA_030775565.1 Pseudomonadota bacterium
AACCTGCTCGCTGTTCCCGAAGCCGGCGACTTCACCCGGCAGCGCATGCGCGAGCAAGGCCTTTCGCAGCGTGCCGACAATGGATCCGGCGACGCGCGATGGGGCACTCATTGGAAACAACTCCGCAAGCTGATCGGGGTGGAAGCGCCTATAGACCGGCCGCGGCGACCACGCCAACCCCTGGGCGTCGCGGCAGCTACCTGTGTAGGGTACGACCAACCCAACCGATGTTAAGGCAATCCTTGCTTAAACATTGCACGATGGTGGACCCTGCGGCACTAACCCGCTTGTGAGAGGGATGTCCTGCGTGTCGTCAGTGTCTTCGATCGATTGCTATTTGGTCGATGACGACGAAGCCTTTCGCGTCTCGCTCGTCGCGTTGCTGACGGCGTCCGGCTATCCGACCACGGCGTTCGCGACGACCGAGGAGTTCCTGTCCGCGCTGCCGAGCCTTGATCCCGGCATTGTCCTGCTCGACCTGCGCATGCTGGGCGTCAACGGGCTCGACATGCTGGAGCAGCAGGCGGCAAAGCTCGAGCGTTTCGCGGTGGTGATGATCAGCGGACACGGCGACATCGAGCGCGCCGTCCGCTCGATCCAGGCGGGTGCGGTCGAATTTATCGAAAAGCCGTTCGAGCCGTCGCAACTGCTCACGATGCTGGAGGCGGTGGGGGAACGCCTGGCGGCGAAACGCACGCAGCTCGATCAGCGGCACGGCGCCGCTTCCCGGGTCGCCCTCCTGTCGCCGCGCGAACTTGAAGTGTTGCGAATGCTGCTTGCCGGGTCGCCCAACAAGATCGTTGCGCGGACCCTCGATCTCAGCGTGCGGACCGTCGAGATGCACCGCGCGCACATGCTGTCGAAACTGAGCGCCAAGTCGACGGCCGAAGCGCTTCACATCGCCATGCTCGCCGAGGTGGCGCCGTGGTAGGCCCTGCCGGTCAATCCGCATCACCGGCCGAGGGGGGACCATCGGGCGTTACGCCGGCCGACTGTGCAAGCGACAGATAATAGTCGGCCAGTTGATCGTAGACCTTGGCAAGTGCGGGCGTCGGCGCGCTTTTGGCCTTGGCAAGCGCGGCCGAGCGTCGCTGGAGCCAATAGCCGACCACGGCGCTAGCGAACCGGCCGGCGGACCTGAAGGCGCCGCGTCAACCGCCGGTCCGCCATGCCGTGCGCCAGTCGGATTCGTTCGAAACGTCGCGCCAGCAACAACGCCCGTTCGCGCCAGGGTTGCGCTGCAGCATGGTCGTCAAAATTGACGAGATGAAGGGTGCAACTCGTCATCGACCGCTTTCAGGAAACTCGAGCAAGGCACCTTGCTCCGTCCTGAAACGGCGGGGAAGATCGGGGTTCTACCGTAGCAAGATCAGCGCGCGCAGCGCAGTGCCCGCGCCAGCAATTTGTCGTCGGGGACGATCGCAATCAACTCGTGGACCCCGTCGGCGTTGCGGCGGGTCACGACCAGCGCGAATTCCTCGTTGGTCGGCAGGTCGCGTATCGACATTGTCTTCCGCGCGCGCATCGCGGTGCGGACGGCAAGAGCCGCAAGATCGACCTTGCTGGTCGTTCCCGCGGGGCGGCGGGCTTCTCGCTCGGCCCCGACGAGCGCCTTGAGGCCGCCCGGCTGGCGCTCGATAAACGCCTGGAACTCGCCGAAATCGACACCCGACCGCTCGGCGAAGCTCAGCGCAGCGGCGAATTCGGTGAGACGCGTCTTGTCATACTCGACCCCGAAGACGAGCTTGACGATCGGAGTCATCGGCGCTCGGACCTGGCCCTTGACGCCGGCGTCCTCGAGGATTTCCGCATAATCATCGGTCGCGCGGCGGGCCGCGACCGCGAAATCATAGGCGAGCGCAAGCGTGCGATAGAGCGCCGCGCGGCTGCGACCGTCCTGCTGCTTGCAGACTTCGGCACTGTCGCGGGCGGCCGACAGGCGGTCGGCGAGACCGGCCTCTTCGTCGACTATCAGCACTTCGTCGATGAGCGCGAGCGCGTCGGCATCGTCGTCGATCCCCGCCTGCGCATCGTTGAGCGGACCATCTTCCCAACTGAGGTGCGCGGCAAGCGCCTCCGGTTCGTCGACGGCGGGCAGTTGGGGCGCAAGCACGGCCGTCGTGGCGGGCGCCGCCGCGGACTGCTTCCAGTTGATCACGCCATAGATGAAGTCGATCGTATCGCCGTCCGACGAGAAGGGCATGAGGATGCCGCGATAGCAGATCGGCGCGCCGCGTTGATTGACGAACTCGGCTTCGAAACCGATCGGCGCACGGTTGGCGATGATCTGCAGATAATGATCGGTCAGCCGCGAGAGCAAGGAGCGGCTGGGGACGTCGGCGATGGCCTTGACGTCGCCCGGCAGGTCGCATTCAGCACGGACCGCGCTGCCGATATATGGCGTCGCGGGATTGTCGCGTCCGGCGGTGAAGTCGAGCAACACCGAGTAAGGCGCAAAGTCGGCGACGCTGTCGGGTTCGAGGTCCTCGATCGAGGGAAAGTCGCGCCCGTCGAGCAGCCCGGCCCAATAGTTATAGGCGCGGACATGCATGCGTCGTTCGTCGGTGCCGATCGCCTCGGCGACAGACTGCGCGCCAGGCGGCGCGACATCGTCGTCGGCGGCGAACGCGTCCAGCGCGGCGTAACTGTCCATGGCGCGGTCGGCCCCCACTCTCTTCCAGATCGGACGTAATCTGCCCGGGAGATATTGAGAAACCGTTAAGCATGTTCGCGACGCCGACAATGAGGACGGTGCAGAGTCTTGCTCCGCCCGCCCCGTCCTGTTAGGGCCGCGCCGCCTCTCGGGGCGCCGCCTTAGCTCAGCTGGTAGAGCATCGCATTCGTAATGCGGGGGTCACAGGTTCGAGTCCTGTAGGCGGCACCACCGATTTATCGTTCTTTATCAATATGTTAGTGGCGGCAAACGTCGTCAATATTGTCGCGCAATTGCCGGGGGATAGGTCGCCCGTTCGGATCAGCGCACGGACGGGAGACCATTCAGTGAGCGAGTTTGTGGGAAGATCCGGGGCGTTATCTCCTGAGGGCCAATAGCGAGTCTGTGCATCAGGGGCGCCGATCGAGCTAGATTACAAGAAATCC
>JALYIX010000112.1 GCA_030775565.1 Pseudomonadota bacterium
CGCGGGCACCGCGATCCCGACCGCGCGGCACAGTCCCGCCACCGTCGGCACCACGAACCGCGCCGGATGGACGAACGCGAACAGCTCGAGCAGGTCGAGCCCCGACAGCTCGGGGTAGCCCAGCCGCTGACCGACCAGCGGCGCGTTGAGCAGGATATGCGGAGTCTCCGCCGCCTGCCGGATCGCCTCCCCCCGCGACGCCTCGCGCACCCCGTCATCGTCGGCGAGCCAGTTGCCCGCATGGGTTGCGTGCAGGGCGGGAAGAGGCAAAAGGGCGGCCATCGCGGACCCATCCTTGGGCAAGGCGGAACGAAAGGGCAACAGTGGACGACGCGCTTCGCGCCTCAGCGATGGTCTCGAAGGCCTGGCCGTACGAAGAAGCGCGCAAGCTGATCAAGCGCTGGCCCGACGGCAAGCCCGAACCGGTCGTGTTCGAAACCGGCTACGGCCCCTCGGGACTGCCTCACATCGGCACCTTCAACGAGGTCCTGCCCACCACCATGGTCCGCCATGCCTTCGCGGAGCTGACCGGCGCGCCGACCCGCCTCATCGCCTTCAGCGACGACATGGACGGCCTGCGCAAGGTCCCCGACAACATCCCCAATGCCGACCTCCTCGCCGCCAACCTCGGCAAGCCGCTGTCGCGCATCCCCGACCCGTTCGGCACCCACGACAGCTTCGCCGCGCACAACAATGCGATGCTTCGCCATTTCCTCGACCGCTTCGGCTTCGACTATGAATTCGTCTCCTCGACCCAGGCCTATGCCAGCGGCCAGTTCGACGACACGCTCCGCATGGTCCTCCGCCAATGGGACGCGATCCTCGGCGTGATGCTCCCGACGCTGCGCGAGGAGCGCCGCCAGACCTACTCCCCGGTCCTTCCCGTCTCCCCGTCGACCGGCCGCGTCCTCCAGGTCCCGGTCAGCGTCGTCGACGCCGAAGCCGGGACGATCGCCTTCACCGACGAGGACGGCACCCCCGTCACCCAGTCCGCGCTCGGCGGGCTCGCCAAGCTCCAGTGGAAGGTCGACTGGGCGATGCGCTGGGTCGCGCTCGGGGTCGATTACGAGATGGCGGGCAAGGACCTCATCGACAGCACGATCCAGTCGGGCAAGATCGCGCGGATCCTCGGCGGCCGCCCCCCCGAGGGCTTCAACTACGAAATGTTCCTCGACGAAAAGGGCGAGAAGATCTCGAAGTCGAAGGGCAATGGCCTGACCCTCGACCAGTGGCTGACCTACGGCAGCGAGGAAAGCCTCGCCTTCTTCGCCTACCGCGAGCCGAGGAAGGCCAAGAGCCTCCACATCGGGGTCATCCCCCGCGCGGTCGACGACTATCTCCAGTTTCGCGGCAATTACGCGAGCCAGCCGGTCGAACAGAAGCTCGGCAACCCGGTCCACCACATCCACGGCGGCAAGGTGCCCGACGCTGCGCTTCCGCTGAGCTATGGCCTGCTCCTCAACCTCGCCTCGCTGCCCGGCGTCGGCGACAAGGCGACCGCGTGGAAGTTCGTCCAGCGCTACGCCCCCGGCACCGCCCCCGATACCGACCCCGAGCTCGACACGCTCATCGGTTTAGCGGTCAATTACGCCCGCGACTTCGTCGCCCCGACGCTCCACCGCCGTGCGCCCACCGACACCGAGCGCGCCGCGCTGGCCGATCTCGACGCCGAACTGGCCGGGCTCGCCCCCGACACGCCCGGCGACGACATTCAGAACATCGTCTTCGAAATCGGCAAGCGCCACGCCTTCGAGCCGCTGCGCGCGTGGTTCCAGGCGCTCTACGAAACGCTCCTCGGCTCTTCGCAAGGCCCCCGCATGGGCAGCTTCATCGCGCTTTACGGGATCGACAACAGCCGCAAGCTGATCGCCGAGGCGCTACAGCAGGGCTAGGAACCGCGCCCCGGCGTCAAACTCGTCTCGGCGGTGAGCGAGCGAGGCGACCGCTTCGGCGTCGTCGCCCCATTGCTCAATCTGCCATTGCTCGTCGAGGCTGACCGCGTCCCATGCCGCGACTGCCGTGATCGCCCGCTCCACCATCGCCAGCGCCGCGACCAGCGAGCCGCCGATCGTGACCAGCGGCGACAGGGCGGCCAGACGGAAGGCATCGAGCGCGGCGACCTCGTGCGCCAGCCGCGCGACCGTCGCGCCGGGCTGCGCGGCATGGATCACGCCGCTCGTTACGACGAAATCGACATCGAACCGCCGCCGTGCCCAGCCGAGCAGCGGGTCCCACGCCGCGGCCTGCCGCTCGACCAGCTTCGCCGGAGAAGTCGCGCGATAACAGAATAAATCCGCCTCGGCGTAGCGCGACAGGCTTGCGGCAAGGACGTGGCCAGGGTGGTCGATCGCGGCATTGGCGAGCCCGGTCAGCGGCATCGCGCGCGGATCGATCGTATCCCCCGCCGCCGCCCATTCCGCCCGCACGGCTTCGGCCAACGCGGCATTCGGCAGGATCAGTTCGGCCCGTGCAGGAGTCTTGAGGGGGCGCCCGTCGAGCATGATGCCCCAGCCACCGGGTCGCTCGACCGCGTCAGCCTCGGTCCAGAAGCGCTTCACTGCTTGTCCCACGCCTTGCGCAGCAAGCGCGGACCGAGCAGCGCTTCTGCCACCCCGATCAATCCGATCGCAATCCCCGGCACTGGCCAGCCGCCCGGCCGCATCAGCCCGGTCAGCGCGACGGCGATGCCGAGCATGACCAGCGCCACCGCCGACAGCCGTACCAGCGCGAACAGCCCGAAACGCCGCTTCGCTTCCTCCTCCGACAGCTTAGTCAAACCGCCCTCCCCGCCAGCGCCCGGCAAGTGCAACGATGTCGCCCGGTTCCTCAGCAACGACATGCGCGCCCTCGGCCAGCAATTCGGCCTCGTCATGATAGCCCCAGCCGACCCCGATCGCGCCGACACCCGCCGCCCGAGCGCAGCCCATGTCCCAGCCGGTGTCGCCGATGAACACCGTGTCGGCGGGCGCCGCCCCCGCCTCGGCCATCGCCGCCAGCGCCATCGCCGGATGCGGCTTGGACGGATTGCGGTCGGCGGTCTGGAGCGACACGAAACGGCCGTGAAGCCCGTGGCTGTCGAGACAGTGACGAAGCCCGCGGTCGGACTTGCCGGTCGCCACCGCGAGCAGCCAGCCGTCGGCCTCGAGCGCATCGATCAACTCGGCGATGCCTTCGAACAGCGGTTCCTGGACCTGGCCGATCAGGCGCAGTCGGTGGAACGCCTGGCGATAGGTCTCCGCCATCGCGTCGAACTTTCGCGACGAAGCGCCGGGCACCAGCATCTCGAACGCCTGGCGCAGGCTGAGGCCGACGACCCGCCGCGCCTCGCGGGGCGGCGGGACGGCGAGTCCATGCTCCGCGAGACTGGTCTTGAGCGCCGCGTAGATCGTCGCCTCGCTGTCGACCAGCGTCCCGTCGCAATCGAAGATGGCAAGCCGGGGCATCAGCGCTTGGGCTTGGGCTTGGGCTTGCGCGGCGCTGGCTTCCTCGCCGGCCGCGCAGGTTTCGCGCCCGCCTTGCCCTTGGGCGCCTCGCTCGGCGCTCCCCTCGCGCGTCGTTCCCC
>JALYIX010000113.1 GCA_030775565.1 Pseudomonadota bacterium
CTCCACGACGAACTGTCGGGCTCCGCCTACGCCATCGTCGACGGGGTGGACGGGCGCGCGCACCACATCCGGTTCCGCGATCTCGAGGCCACGAGCGACGCCGCCCCCGGTGCGATCGTCGAGCTGCGCCGGTTCGAGGACCGGCAAGGCGTCACACGAACGTCGCTCGCGGTGCGCTCCGACCTGCCGCTCACCGAGCAGATCACTGCACCCGGGGCGACCTGGCTCGACCGCCGCCTGGTCGGGAGGACCGTCGGCGACCTGTCGAGCGCGGGATTTGGCCGGGAAGTCGAAGCGGCGCTGGAGGCGAGGATGAACCACTTGGCCAACGAAGGGCTCGCCCGTCGGCAGGGTGAGCGCACCGTGTTCGCGCGTGACCTGATCGAGACCCTGCGCGGCCGCGACGTTACGGCGGCCGGGTCCCGCTTGGCGGCCGAGACGGGTTCACCACATCAGCCGGCCGCGGCCGGCGAGAACGTCGCCGGCGTGTACCGGCAGCGGGTGACGCTCGCATCCGGGCGGTTCGCCATGATCGACAACGGCCTCGGGTTTCAGCTCGTGCCGTGGACCCCGGCGATCGAGCCAAAGCTCGGACAGCACGTCTCGGGCGTCGTCGCGCCGAGCGGCGGGATCGACTGGAGCTTCGGCCGCAAGCGCGGCCTGGGCCTGTGACCCGCCGTTGTGCGCGCCAGCCCGCGCCAGAGCGCGACGACTACAGTTGAGGACTTGAAGAGAGCGGTTTGCCCCGCCCAATGATCCGCCCCGACCGATCAGACGAGGGGACGAGCCGATGCCAGCGACGCGCATTCTCTGGGGCCCGGTGCTCGTCGTGCTGGCGATCGTGCTGTCCACGACCTGGGGCGCGACCGAGTGGGTCGCGTGGCGACTCGCTTTCCAACCCGAACTCGGCGCTCCTTGGGTCCAGTTGATGGGCTTTCCCGTCTATCCACCGCCGGCCTTCTTCTGGTGGTGGTACGGGTTCGACGCCTACGCGCCGAAGATCTTCTACGAGGGTGCCTACATCGCCGCGTCGGGCGGGTTCGTCTCGATCGGCGTCGCCATCGCCATGTCGGTGTGGCGCGCCCGCGAAGCGCGCGAGGTCACGACCATCCGCTCGGCGCGCTGGGCGCGTCCGCGCGAGATTCGCGACGCCGGGCTGGTTGGCGAGGACGGCGTGGTCCTCGGCAGGTTCGCCCGGGATTATCTGCGCCACGACGGACCCGAGCACGTCCTGTGCTTCGCCCCGACGCGGTCCGGCAAGGGCGTCGGCTTGGTCGTGCCCACCCTCCTGACCTGGCCGGGCTCGGTGATCGTGCACGACATCAAGGGCGAGAACTTCACCCTGACCGCAGGCTGGCGCGCGCGACACTGCCGCGTGCTGCGCTTCGATCCGACCGACGCCCGCTCGGACGCCTACAATCCGCTGCTCGAAGTGCGGCGCGGGCCGTCCGAAGTGCGCGACGTCCAGAACATCGCCGACATCCTCGTCGACCCCGAAGGCGCGCTCGAGAAGCGCAACCACTGGGAGAAGACCAGCCACGCGCTGCTCGTCGGCGCGATCCTCCACGTCCTCTACGCCGAGACCGACAAGACGCTCGCCGGGGTCGCCGCCTTTCTGTCCGATCCGCGGCGTCCGATCGAGACCACGCTGCAGGCGATGCTGGTCACCCGCCACCTCGGCGACATGCCGCATCCCGTCGTCGCCAGCGCCGCTCGCGAGCTGCTCAACAAGTCCGACAACGAGCGGTCGGGTGTGCTGTCGACAGCCATGTCGTTCCTCGGCCTGTACCGCGATCCCGTCGTCGCCGCGGTGACCTCGCGCTGCGACTGGCGGATCGGCGACCTCGTCGAGCGTTCGGAACCCGTCTCGCTCTACCTTGTCGTTCCACCGTCCGACATCAGCCGCACCAAGCCGCTCGTGCGCCTGATCCTAAATCAGGTCGGCCGCCGTCTGACCGAGGAGCTCGATGCGCGGCGCAAGCGGCACCGGCTGTTACTGATGCTCGACGAGTTCCCCGCACTCGGCCGCCTCGACTTCTTCGAGAGCGCCCTAGCGTTCATGGCCGGCTACGGCCTGAAGAGCTTCCTCATCGCCCAGTCGCTCAATCAGATCGAGAAGGCCTACGGCCAGAACAACGCGATCCTCGACAACTGCCATGTCCGGGTCAGCTTCGCGACCAACGACGAACGGACCGCCAAGCGGGTGAGCGACTCGCTCGGTACGGCGACCGAAATCCGCGACGCCAAGAACTACGCCGGCCATCGACTGTCGCCCTGGCTCGGACATCTGATGGTCTCGCGGCAGGAAACCGCGCGGCCTCTGCTCACGCCGGGCGAAATCATGCAGCTCCCGCCCGCCGACGCGCTGGTGCTGGTGTCGGGCATCTTCCCGATCCGGGCGAAGAAAGCGCGCTACTACGAGGATGCGCAGCTGCAACGCCGCGTTCTGCCCCCACCCAAAGCGCGGACGTCCGCAGAGCGGTCTACGCCGCGCGACGATTGGAGCGGCCTGGCGATGCCGGCAGCCGTTACGCCGATTGCAGGCGCTGCGGTCGCCGAGGAACCCGACGCGCCCGACTCCGCCAACGCCGGCATCCGGCAGGAGCCCGAGCTGCCCGTGCATGAGGCGGTCGATCCGCCACATCGCGAGCCCGTGCCCGAGTTCGAGGATGCGGACCCTGACGACCAGAACGCGGTCCGCGCTCGGACGCTGCAGGGCCGGGTGCGCGCCAATGCCCGGCAAGCCTCGATGGATGCCGACGACGGCATCGCCCTGTGAGCGGACGCCGTGACCGCCTGAACGTCTACTTCGAGCCCGCGACGGCCAAGGCGCTAGAGGAGCTCGCGATCCGGCGGCGCGTCTCCAAATCGGCGATCGTCGATGCCGCCGTCGCGTCGTTCCTGTCGCCAGACGGCGCCGATCGGCGCGAAGCGGCCTACACCCGCCGCCTCGACCGGCTGACCCGGCAGGTCGAACGTCTGGAGCGGGACCAGACGATCACCCTGGAAGCGCTAGGCCTGTTCGTCCGCGCATGGCTGACCGCA
>JALYIX010000114.1 GCA_030775565.1 Pseudomonadota bacterium
GCACCGGATCGACAAGACGATGGCGTTCATGATCGAGAGCTGCTGGTCGTTCCAGCCGACCGCGGCCGCGCTGGCGACCGCCCAGCCCGATTACGACGGCGCCTGGAGCAGCTTTCCCAAGGCGATGGTGGAGCGCTGATCGTCGGGCGCCGGGAGAACAGCCCTTGCATATACGGCGGCGCGGGGGACGGCTGAGCGCCGGATCCCGGGACGACCGACGATCATCGAGGCGCTTTAAGCGCCGGTGAAGATCGGTGGGCGTTTTTCCTGGAACGCCCGCACTCCCTCGCGATGATCGGCGGTGCGGCTGGCGGCGCGCTGCAGCTCACATTCGCCGGCGAGCTGTGCCTCGAACCCGGTCTCGAGCGAATCCCAGCACATCTTGCGGATCATGGCGAGCGCCCTGGTCGGCCCCGCCGCGAGCTTGGTGGCGAGGTCCAGCGCCGTATCGAGCAGCGCTTCGGGCGCAACGACACGGTTGACCAGGCCCCATTCGAGCGCGGTCGCCGCCGGCACCCGCTCGCCCAGCAACATCATCTCCATCGCCCGCACCCGCCCCGCGGCGCGTGTCAGGAGAAAGGCCGAACCGCCATCCGGGACCAGCCCGATGTTGCAAAAAGCCTCGAGGAAATAAGCCTGTTCCGAGGCGATGACGAGGTCACCGGCCAAGGCGAGCGAAGCGCCGATCCCCGCCGCCGCGCCGTTGACCGCAGTGACCAGTGGCACCGCCAGTCCGCGCAGCTTGAGCATCAGCGGATTGAGATGCTGCGCCAGCGCAACGCCCGGATCATGCTCGCCGTCATCGGTGCCCCGGTTGGACAGGTTGGCACCCGAACAAAACCCCTTGCCGGCCCCGGTCAGGACCACGGCGCGGTGGCTGCGGGCGACCTCGTCGAGCATCACGACGAGCCGGTCCGCCATGTCGAGCGACAGAGCGTTGAGCGTCTTCGCGTCGTTCAGCCGAAGGATGGCAACCGCGCCACGGGTTTCGATTTCGACCAGATCATCGCTCACATCAGGCTTCCTTGGCTTGGGCTCGGCGGCGCAGCGCTGCTTGCCGTGAATTGGGTGGTCCGACAAGCTTGGCGCCGAACGAGCCCTTGACCAGTGATCTTGGCCGGACGACACGGCTGTTCTGAAGCCCCTGCGTTCGCGAGATACTCGATGGTTCAACGACTGACGACGCGGGTGGTCGAAAAGCCGTGGGGCCGGTACGGAATCGCGCCGCAGTTCGACGTCGATGCCGAGCGCAAGGTTGGCGAAATCTGGTTTGAGGCGCCGTTCGGCCGGCCGCTCGACGTGCTGGCGAAATATCTGTTCACCTCCGAACGACTGTCGATCCAGGTCCACCCCGACGAAGCCACCGCGCACGCGCGCGGGCTTGCGCACGGCAAGGACGAGTGCTGGATCATCCTCGACGTCGCGCCCGGGGCCGAGCTCGGCATCGGGACGATCGAGCCGATCGAGCGCGACGCGCTGATCGACGCGGCCGCCAATGGCAGCATCGAGCGGCTGATCGACTGGCGCCCGGCTCGGCGCGGCCAGTTTATCTACAATCCGGCGGGGACGGTCCACGCGCTTGGGCCGGGGCTGACCGTGATGGAAGTGCAGCAGGCGACGGACATCACCTATCGCCTGTTCGACTATGGCCGCCCGCGCCAGCTTCACCTCGAGGAGAGCCGCGCGGTGGTCGATGCGCGTCCGCACCATCATCCCGCCGACGCGACGATCGACGCCGACGCGAGCCGAATCCTGGTCGACGGCCGCTACTTCGGCGTGGCGTGGTGCGCGGGCGAGGCCCTCGCCCTGCCCCCCGGCGCGCACGACGTTCAGCTCCTTCCGATCGATGCCGACGTGGCGATCGGGGAGCGGATTGCGCGGCCCGGAGAATGCTGGCTGGTCGACGATGCGACGGACTTGTCGTCGGCCGGAAGCTTCGCGCTCGCCTGGACCAGCGGCGGCTGATCGGCCGCACCCCGCGCGCGGGATTACGCCACGTCGGCGACCACGAGGCCCGAAAAGGTGTGGAAGGCGCGGCGGATATGGCCGGTCATGACGGCGTGCGCCCAGTCGGCATCGCGCGCGGCGAAGGCGCGGATGAGCTCGCGATGCTCGGTCGCCGATTGGGCCAGTTGCTCGCGATTGTAGAGTGCGGCGGTGCGGCGGACGACCGGTTGCTCGACCAGCGTCGCGAGCGTCGAGGCCAGGCGCGGTGACTGGGCGACGGTCATGATGATCTGGTGGAACTCGCGATTGCCGTCGAGAAACGCGGCCGGATCGGGCTTGGCCGCCTGGACACTGCGCTCGATCGCCTCGTTGCTGTGGCGCAGCTCGGCGAGCGTCTCGGGGGTGAAGCGCGTTGCGGCGCGCTCGGCGGCGTGGGCCTCGAGCATCCCGCGCAGGGTGAACATCTCGTCGACATCCTCGCGGCTCCAGCTGGCGACGAACACCCGCTGGGTGTCGCTGCGGACGATGAACAGCTCGGCTTCCAGGCGGCGCAGGGCATCGCGGATCGGAGTGCGCGACACGCCGACCATCTCGGCCAGGCCCTCCTCGCGCAGCTGCTCGCCGGCCTCCAGCTTGCCGGTCAGGATCATCTCGCGGATCGCCGAATAGGCGCGTTCTAGGGCGCGGGACATGCGGCGACCTTGTCGAAATAGGCAATCATCGCCGCGCTGTCGGTGACCTCGGCATATTTGGCCTTGAGGTCGAACAGATTGGCGTCGTGGACGGCGCGGTCGCGGTCGCCGCAGGCGTCGGCGACGACCAGCGGAATGAAGCCGTGACACAGCGCGTCGAGCGCCGTCGCGCGGACGCAACCCGATGTCGACAGCCCGGCGATGACACAGGTGTCGACACCGAGCGCGTGGAGATGTTGCGCCAGCCCAGTCCCGAAAAAAGCGCTCGGATATTGCTTGGTGACGACGCGGTCATTGTCACCGGGGCTGAGTTCGGCGGTAAAATCGCCGAGCGGATTGCCGGCGACGAACGATGCAAGTCCCGCGATCTTGCGGAAGAAATGCCCGCCGTCGCGCGCCGGATCACCCGGGACATATTCGACGCGGGTGAACACCACCGGCACGCCCGCTCGCCGTGCCGCGTCGCGTAGCGCCACCGCGGCGTCACGCTCTGCATCGGCGTGAATACAAAGCGGCGACTCGCGGTCGTAATAGGCCTTGGCGAAATCGATCAACAGCAGTGCAGGCCGGTTGCCTGGCTGAAGCCTTCCTCCGAAGCCGTGATCGGCATAGTCTTGCGCAACGGCGTCGTGGGGCCCCATGCCGACGACGATAAGCATTGCCATCGCCAATAGCAATTGTATACAAATCTCATGGCGTTCGTCACCATCCTCGAATCAAGCCCGCGCGACGGGCTCCAGAACGAGCAGGTTGGGCTTGCCACCGGCGACAAGATCGACCTGGTCCGCCGCGCGATCGCGTTCGGCGCGCGGCGGATCGAGGTGGCAAGCTTCGTCAACCCGCGGCGCGTTCCGCAGATGGCCGACGGCGAAGCGGTGATCGCCGGGCTGCCCGACGATCCCGCCGTCCGCTATACCGCGCTGTGCCTCAACCAGCGTAGCGTCGAGCGCGCCATCGCGACGCGCGCGACGGGTCGCGGGATCGACGAAGTCGGCTGCGTGCTGGTCGCCAGCGACGCCTTCGGGATCGCCAACCAGGGCCAGACGGTGGCCGACGGCATCGCCGCCAATCGTGCGATGATTGCCAGCGCGCGCGCTGCCGGCCTGCGCGCGCAGGTCACCATCGCGGCCAGTTTCGGCTGTCCGTTCCAAGGGCCGGTGTCGTCCCCTCTCGTCCTCGATCTGGCGCAGGCCATGGCCGAGGCGGGCGCCGAGGAAGTCGCCTTTGCCGACACCATCGGCGTCGCCGTCCCGGCGCAAGTCGGCGAGATGGTCGAGCGAGCGTTTGACAAGCTTGGCGCCGACTTTCCCCTCCGCGTCCATCTCCACGACACGCGCGGGATGGGGCCGGGCAATGCCTGGGCGGCCTATCTGGCCGGCTGCCGCACCTTCGACAGCGCGCTTGGCGGGATCGGCGGATGCCCCTTCGCTCCGGCCGCGACGGGCAATGTCGCGACCGAGGAATTGATCTACTTGTTCGAGCGCAGCGGCATTTCGACCGGGCTCGACCTCGCCGCGGCGCACGCCGCCAATGAATGGCTCGCGGGCAAGCTGGGCAGGCCGCTGCCCAGCCGCGTCGGGCGCGCCGGGGATTTTCACCCAACAGAACAGCGGGAGAGCGCATGAGCTATCGTCTGGGAGTCGATGTCGGAGGGACCTTCACCGATCTGCTGATCATCGACGAGGCAAGCGGCAAGGCGTTCCGCGACAAGGTCCCCTCGACCCCGCACGATCCGTCCGAAGCAGTCGTCGCCGGCGCTCGGCAACTGTGCGCCAAAGCCGGGATCGAACCGTACGACCTCGACCTGTTCCTCCACGGCACGACGGTCGCGACCAACGCGGTGCTCGAGCACAAGATCGCCAAGGTCGGGCTGATCGTCACCGAGGGCTATCGCCACATCCTGCAGATCGCGCGCAGCCTCGTGCCCGGTGGCCTGGCGGCATGGATCGTGTGGCCCAAGCCCGAGCCGATGGCCCCATTGGAAGCGACGATCGAGGCGCCCGAGCGGATCGGCGCCGACGGCGAGATCGTCCGCCCGCTCGACGAGGCGGCGCTGCGTCGCAACCTCCAGCGGCTGCGCGACGAGGCGGTCGAGGCGGTCACCGTGTGCCTCATCAACAGCTACATGAACGACGTCCACGAACGCCGCATCGCCGAGATCGTCGCCGAGGAAATGCCCGGCATCCCGGTCAGCATCTCGGCTGATATCTTGCCCGAAATGCAGGAATATGAGCGCGCCCTGACGACCGTCGCCAATTCCGCGGTGCGGCCGACGGTGTCGCGCTATGTCGGCAATCTCGAGACGCAATTGCGCGATTGGGGCAGCGCCGCGAAGCTCAGCCTGCTGCGCTCCGACGGCGGACTGATGTCGGCCGAGAAGAGCCGCTCCGCGCCGGTCAACCTGCTGATGTCGGGCCCGGCCGGCGGGGTCGCCGGCGCGGTGTTCATCGCCAAGAACGCGCAGACTCCGAACGTTCTGACGCTCGACATGGGGGGCACCTCGACCGACGTCGCGCTGATCGAGGATTACCAGGCGCGGCTCAGGCGCGAGACCAGCGTCGGCCATTTGACGGTGCGCGCTTCCTCGCTCGACGTAAAGACCGTCGGCGCGGGCGGCGGGTCGATTGCCAGCGTTCCCGAACTGACCAAGGCGCTGCGGGTGGGGCCGCAGTCGGCAGGGGCGGTCCCCGGCCCCGCCGCCTATGGCCGCGGCGGCGAATTGCCGACCGTCACCGACGCCAATGTCGTGCTCGGCTATCTCCCCTCCAACGCCAAGCTCGGCGGCGACATGACGATCGACCGCGAACTCGCCGAAAAGGCGGTGCGCAAAATCGCGGACGCGCTCGGCATGAGCATCGAGAAGGCCGCAGAGGGTATCGTCAACATCGTCAACGAGAACATGTGCGGCGCGCTGCGCCTCGTGTCGGTCGAACAGGGCTACGACCCGCGCGATTTCGCGCTGATCGGGTTCGGCGGCGCCGGGCCTCTGCACGCTAATGCGC
>JALYIX010000115.1 GCA_030775565.1 Pseudomonadota bacterium
TTGCCAGCGTCCTCATGCAGTCGGCATCACGGGTCGGCTCGGAGGAGAGCCGCGCCCACCTCCATCAGGCGCATAGCCGGGTGCTTTCCATCGCCGAAGTCCAGCGTCAGCTTGCCACCACCGGCGAAGGCTCGATCGCGCTGCGACCCTATTTCACTCAATTATGCGCTAGCATCTCCGCCTCGATGATCGCCGATCCCGACCGGCTGTCGATCGCGGTCGAGGTCGACGACAGCCAGGTCGCCTCGGACATTTCGGTCAGCTTCGGGCTGATCGTCACCGAACTGGTCATCAATGCCTTGAAGCACGCCTTCCCGAACGATCGAAAGGGCATGATCCGAGTGACCTATTGCACGATCGCCCGTCCTGCCGATGCGCCGGGCGAGGCCGGCTGGATGCTCGAAGTCAGCGACGACGGGGTCGGCATGGGCGCGAGCAAGGATACGCGGGCCGGGCTCGGCACGAGCATCGTCGAAGCGCTGGTCCGCCAACGCCGCGCACGGCTGACCATTACCAAGGCCCATCCGGGCACGACCATTACCATCGACCACCCCGCCGCCGACTGGAGCGGGGCCGAGGTGCTGCCGATGGTCAGGGCGATCTAGCCGTTGATCGAGATGGAGCGCCGGCGCGTTTTTCGCCGGCCCTGACGAGCGCCCGCCCTCGACGATCAAGGGTTCCTGCCTGCGCGGGAACGGCTATGGTGAGGGCGTGACCGCGCTTATCCTCTCCGCCTTGGCGATGACGCTGATCGTCGGCGTGCGCTATCTTGCGACCAGCGGGGCGTTCGCGCTGTGGACCGCGCGCAAATTCCCCGACCGGCTCACGGGGCAGACGACGCAGGTCCGGCGCGAGATCGGCTGGAGCCTGGCATCGGCGGCGATCTATGGCGTTCCGGCGGGGGTCGTTGCCTGGGGATGGCAGGCGCGGGGGTGGACCAGAATCTATTCCCATGCGCGCGATTATCCGCTGTGGTGGATGCCCCTGTCGGTCCTCGTCTATCTCGCGCTGCACGACACGTGGTTCTACTGGACCCACCGCTGGATGCACCGCCCGGCCCCGTTCCGCATCGCCCACGCCGTCCACCACGCCAGCCGCCCGCCGACGGCGTGGGCGGCGATGAGCTTTCATCCGTGGGAGGCGCTGACCGGGGCGGTGGTCATTCCCGTGCTGGTGCTGCTAGTGCCGATCCAGGTCGGCGCGCTGGGGGGCGTGCTGGCGATCATGACCCTGATGGGGGTCACCAATCACATGGGGTGGGAGCTATTTCCTCGCTCGCTTGTTCAGGGAAGAGTGGGGACATGGCTGATAACGGCGAGCCATCATGAGCGCCATCACCAGAAATATCGTTGCAATTACGGGCTTTACTTCCGCTTCTGGGACCGATTGTGCGGGACCGACGCGGGGTTGGGCAGCTTCGCCGAAGCGCCTGTTCGCACTGGCGGCGCTGGGGCTGCTGACCGCCAGCGCGCCGCTGCCCTCGGCGAGCCTGCGGGTCGAGGTCGAGGGGCTGCGCGACCATAAGGGGGCGCTGATGTTCTGCCTGACGCGGCGGGTCGAAACCTTCCTCGATTGCGACAAGGACCCGCATTCGGTTCACGCCATCATCGCGGCGAGCGGCGGGGCGGTCGAGTTCGAGCATGTCGCGCCGGGCGATTATGCGCTGCTCCTGCTCCACGACGCCAATCGCAACGGCAAACTCGACAAGCGCTTCGGCATTCCGCGCGAGGGGTTCGGCTTTTCGAACAATCCGGCGATGCGGTTCGGCCCACCGACCGCCAGCCAAGTGACTTTCGTAGTCCCGGCGGGCGCATCGACGCAGGTCGTGCGGATGAAATATATTTTCTAGAGCGCGCCGGCCGCGGCGAGGGTTTTGCGCGCGCCGATGAGGTGCGGCAGGTCGATCATCCTGCCGTCGAGGCCGAGCGCGCCCGAGCCGGGGTTGGCGGCAAACGCCTCGACGATGCGGCGGGCCCACGCGATTTCGGCTTCGGACGGGGTGTAGCAGCGGTTGATCGTCTCGACCTGCGCCGGATGGATCGCAAGGCGGCCGACGAAGCCGTCGCGGCGCGAGGCGCGGCAGTCGGCTTCGAGCCCGGCAAGATCGCGGAAATCGGCGTGGAGCGTGTCGATCGGCGCGGTCCCGGCGGCCGCCGCGGCGAACAAGGCGAGGTTGCGGACCATCCGGTAGGGCTCGGTGAAGGCCCCCGCCTCGTCGCGGTTGCCGGTTGCGCCGACCGCAGCGGCGAGATCTTCCGCGCCCCAGGTCAGTGCCGCGAGGCGGGGATGCGCGGGGGCGTAGCTGCCCAAGCTGAAGACGGCGGTCGGGGTTTCGGTCGCGACGACGGCGATTCTGGTCGATCCGGGGGCCATCCCCGCCCTGCCCTCCCGCGCGTCGAGCTCGGCGGCGAGGCGGGCGACGTCGGGGCCGCCTTCGGGCTTGGGGAGGAGAATGCCGTCGAGCCCGGGGCGGACGACCGCGTCGAGATCGGCCAGCGTCAGGTCGCCGTCGAATGGATTGACGCGGACGAACAGCGACCAGTCGCGGCCAGTCGCGGAGTCGATCAGGTCGGCGACCGTTTTTCGCGCCGCGTCCTTGGCCGAGGCGGTAACCGAATCCTCGAGGTCGAAGATCAGCACGTCGGCGCCGACGGTTGCAGCCTTGGCGGCTTTCTTCTCGCTGTCGCCGGGGACGAACAGCCAGCTGCGCATCCTCACGCGCTTTGGTCCTTGGGTGGGCTCTTCATCATCAGCGCGATCCGCTGGCAGGTGCAGACGATTTCGTCGCGCTGGTTGTAGGCGGTGTGGAGCAGGGTCACGAGGCCCTGAGTCGGGCGCGACTTGCTCTCGCGCATCGCCACGACTGCGGTCTCGACGCGGATCGTGTCGCCGGCGAACACCGGCTTGGGGAAGACCGTGTCCTCGAGCTTCACATTGGCGATGGTCGTGCCCAGCGTCGTGTCCTGGACCGACAGGCCGATGACCAGCCCGAGGGTGAACAGCGAGTTGACCAGCGGGCGGCCATATTCGGTGCGCGACGCGTAATCATGGTCGATGTGGATCGCCGCCGGGTTCATCGTCATGTTCGAGAACAGCATGTTGTCGCTCTCGAGCACGGTGCGGCGAAGCTCGTGGACGAAGCGGCGCCCAACTTCGAACTGGTCGTAATAAAGTCCGGCCATGTCGCTCCTGCCCCGCTCAGAACCGCCGCGTGAAGATGCGGCTTGACCAGGGAGCTAGCGTCAGGCGCGTGCCCTTGTCGAGGTGGAGCGATCCGCCGCCCTCCTCGCGCCACTCGCCGCCATAAGGCACGCCCTCGAGCGTCGCCGTGAGCGGGGCAGCCGTGTAATTCTGCGCGACCATCACCGCGTCGCCGGCCTTGGCGCGGACGAAGCTGAACAGTTTCGACGGCTCGGAATTGACCACCTGGATCATCCTTGCGCCCCATGGCGCGTTCCACAGCGCGGGGTGGGCGTCGCGGAACGCGATCAGGCGCTGGTACATCGCGCGCTGGGGGGCGTCCTTCCACACGATCGGGTCGCGCTCGAAGAATTTGAGGCGGCGGTCATTGGCCGCTTCCTGGCCGTTGTAGATCAGCGGCATTCCCTCGCCGGTGAACTGCAGCACGGTGGCGTTGCCGAGCGCCGGGCCATAGCGTTCGAACTCGGTCCCGGCCCAGCTATTCTCGTCATGGTTCGAGGTGAAGATCATGCGCTGCGCGCCGCTCGGCCACACGCCCTCATTCTCGCTGAAATAGCCGAACAGCCCGCCGACATCACCCTTGCCCTGGCCGATCGCCATCAGCGGCTTGGCCCAGTCCCAGCCGTACGTTGCGTCGAAGGCGTTCATGTGGAGGTCGCGCTGGCCATATTCGGCGAGCATCCAGACGGGCTTGATCGCCCAGGCGTCGCGGCGGACCTTGGCCCAGAAATCGGGCGGCACGAAGCCGGCGACGTCGCAGCGGAAGCCGTCGAACCCGACGTCGCGGATGAACATCAGCATGGACTCTTCCATGTAGCGGCGGAGCCCCGGCTGGTCGTAGTTGAGGTCGATGATGTCCGACCAGTCGAACCACGGTGTCGGGCGCATCCGGCCCTGCCAGTCATGCTTGTACCAGTCGGGGTGCTGGGCGGCGAGCGGGTTGTCCCACGCGGTGTGGTTGCCGACCCAGTCGAGCACGACGTGCATGCCTTGCGCGTGGGCGGCGGCGACGAACGACTTCAAATCGGCCATCGTGCCGAGCTCGGGGTTCACCGCGCGATAGTCGCGGATGCTGTAGGGCGAGCCGAGCGGGCCTTTGCGGTTCTTGAGCCCGATCGGCTGGACCGGCATGAGCCACAGGATGTCGACCCCGAGCGCCTTGAGCCGGGGCAGCTGGCCCTGCGCGGCGCGGAGCGTGCCCTCAGGCGTGAACTGGCGGGTGTTGATCTGGTAGATGACCGCGTCGCGGGTCCAGGCGGGGTGCTTGACGCCCTCGAAACCGGCCGGTGCGTAAGGATCGCGCGGGGCCGCAATGGCGGGGCTGGCGGCGAGCGCAACGGCAGCCATCGCGGCCAACATCTTGCCAATCATTTTCCACTCCTGGTTATTGGGTGCGCCCTGACGATCTGTACCGTGCGGGTCACTGTTCGGGGGCAGTCCCGGTCTCGAGAATTTCGCGCACCCGGCTGGTCAGTACGTCGATCGCGAACGGCTTGGTGACCATCGCCATCCCCGGTTCAAGGAAGCCGGTCGCATGCGCGGCGTTTTCGGCATAGCCGGTCATGAACAGCACCCGCAGCCCGGGACGGAGCGCGCGGCCGGCGTCGGCGACCTGGCGGCCGTTCAATCCGGGCAGCCCGATGTCGGTGACGAGCAGGTCGATCCGCGCGCTCGACTGGAGCAGTTCGATCCCGCGCGCGCCGTCGTCGGCCTGGAGCGTGCGATAGCCGAGGTCGCCGAGCAGCTCGACGATCAGTTCGCGCACGACGGGATCGTCCTCGACGATGAGGATCGTCTCTCCGTCCTCGGAAGGATGCGGCTCGGCCAGCGTCGCGGCGCCGTCCTCGTCAGCAGCCGGTCCGGTGAAGCGCGGCAGGTAAAGCTGGATCGTCGTCCCCTGCCCTTCCTCGCTGACGATCCGCACTTCGCCTTCGGACTGGCGGGCGAAGCCATAGATCATCGACAGGCCGAGCCCGGTGCCCTGGCCGATCGGCTTGGTCGTGAAGAACGGCTCGAACGCGCGGGCGATGACGTCGGGGCTCATCCCGACCCCGGTGTCGGACACGGCGAGCATGACATAGTCGCCCGGCGTCCCGTCCTTGAGCCCCGCGTTGCTCGTCGCGATCGTCACCCGCCCGCCGTCGGGCATCGCGTCGCGCGCGTTGATGACGAGGTTGAGGATGGCGTTTTCAAGCTGGTTGGGGTCGCAGCGGGTGAGCCACGCATCGGGCGCCGCGGCGATGTCGAGCGCGATCCCCTCGCCGATCGTGCGGCGCAGCAGATCCTCGATCGAGCCGAGCAATTGATTGACGCGGACCGGGCGCGGATCGATCGGCTGGCGGCGCGAGAAAGCGAGCAGGCGGTGGGTCAACGCGGCGGCGCGGCTGGCGGCGCCGGTCGCGCCGGTGATGAAGCGGTCGAGATCGTCGAAGCGCCGCTGGGCGACGCGGCGCTGGATGATCTCGAGGCTGCCGGTGATCCCCTGGAGGAGGTTGTTGAAGTCGTGCGCGATGCCGCCGGTGAGCTGACCGACGGCCTCCATCTTCTGCGACTGGCGGAGTGCGGCCTCGGTCGCCTCGAGCGCTTCGGCAGCGGCGACCTCGGCGGTGATGTCGCGCCCGAAGGCGTAGAGGAACCCGGCCTCGGGAACCGTCGTCCAGGCGAAGGCGCGCGGCTCGCCGTCCTTGGCGCGAAAGCGGCTGCGCGATTCGATCACTTCGCGCTCGCGTGCCCCGAAGCCGGTGAGGCGAGCGCGCGCGCCGTCGCGGTCGCCGTCGGCGACGAACTCGAGGATATTGCGGCCGACGCACTCCTCGCTCGTCCAGCCGAGCGTCGCGGTCCAGGATGGATTGACCGCGGTGATGATCCCATCGGCGGCGGCGATGACCTTGACGATCGGCGACAGGATCCACAGCCGGTCGCGGTCGCGGACGGTCTGCGCTTCGGTCCGCTTCTGCTCGTCGATGTCGGTATTGGTCCCGATCCAGCGTGTGATCTGGCCATCGAGCCCGCGGATCGGAAGCGCGCGGATGAGGTGCCAGCGGTACTCGCCGTCGTGGCGGCGGATGCGGAACTCGATTTCGTAGGTATCACCGCTGGCCAGCGCGGCAGCCCAGGTTTCCCCCGCGCCGGCGACGTCATCGGGGTGAACAAGTGCCGTCCACCCTTCGCCCTTGAGCTGGTCGTAGCCGATCCCGCTATATTCGACGACGCGGTCGTTGAACCAGTCGAGCTGGCCGTCGGGCGGCGAGGTCCACACCTGGTTGGGGATCGACTGGGCGAAGGTGCGGAACTGGTTTTCGCTGGCGGCGATGGCGTCCTGCGCGGTGACCCGTTCGGTGACGTCGACGCCATCGACAAAGATGCCCGTGATGGTGCCGTTGCCGTCGTTGACCGGCTGGTAGACGAAATCGACGAAGCGCTCCTCGAGCGGGCCACCCTCCCGACGCTGCAGTTCGAACCGGGCACCAGTCGAGGCGAACGCTTCGCCGGTGCGGAAGGCGGTGTCGAGCAGGTCGATGTAGCCTTGGCCGATCGCTTCCGGAACGACTTCGGCGACCGCCCGGCCGAGCAGTTCGCGGCTGCCGATGAGGCGGGTGTAGGCCTCGTTCACCATGACGAAGCGATGGTCGGGGCCTTCGAGCAGCGCCTTGAAGCTCGGCGACTGCTCGTACATCTGGCGCAGTCGCTCGCGCTCGCCGTGGAGCTGGCGGTCGGTGAGCACCTTGTCCGTGGTCTCAATGACGATCGCGATGACGCCGAGGCGCTCGCCGGCTTCGTCGAGGACCGGGGAATAATCGAGGTTGAGCCAGACGGTGTCCGGCCGGCCCTCGCGGTGAAGGACGAGTTCGGTGTTCTCGAACGACAGCGTCTCGCCGCGGCCGAACACGGAGCGGACGATATTGTCGTTGAAGTCGGCGACTTCGGGCCAGGCGTTGCGCACGTCCATCCCGAGCAGCGCCGGGTGGCGATGGCCGGCGAACTGCGAATAGCCGCCGTTGTAGATCATCACCCCCGGCTCGCCCCACAAGGTGACGATCGGCAGGGGGGAGCGGAGGATCAGCGCGACGGTCGTCTTGAGCGCCGCAGGCCATTGCTCGATCGGGCCGAGCGATGTGCGACCCCAGTCGTACGCGGCGATGAGGCGGCCGAGTTCGCCGCCCTCCGCGAGGAACGCGTATTTCGCATCGGACTCGACCGCGGACGCCATCGCCAGTTTGCTAACCAACGAGGGCGGCGCTGTCGCGTCTTTTCTCGAGGTTACGCCGCGAGTTGCGAGGCGGCCTTGGCACGCGCACCGATCGCGGCCAGATCATGCTCGCCGGCCGGCAAGATCCAGCTGCCGCCGACGCAGAGGACCGCAGGATGGGCGAGCCACGCGGGGGCGCTCGCTTCGGTGACGCCGCCGGTCGGGCAGAAGCGGGCGTCGAAAAAAGGGGCGGCGAGCGCGGCCAGCGCCTTCAGCCCGCCATTGGCCTCGGCGGGGAAGAATTTGAACCGGTCCAGACCCAATTCCATGCCGAGCAGGATGTCGGCCGAATTGGCGATTCCCGGAAGGTAGGCGGTGCCGCTGTCGAGCGCGGCGCGGCCGAGCTTTTCGGTCAGTCCCGGGGAGACGACGAACTTGGCGCCTTCGTCGACGACCTGGCGGAACTGGTCGGCGCTGGTGACGGTGCCGGCGCCGACGAACGCGCCGGGGACCTTCGCCATCGCCTTCATCGCGGCCAGCGCATTGGGGGTGCGCAGCGTGACTTCGATCACTGGCAGGCCGTTGGCGACGAGCGTTTCGGCCAGCGCGACCGGATCCACCCCGCCGTCGTCGAGGACGAGCACCGGGATCACCGGGGCCATCCGCATCACCTGGTCGATACTGGTCATGCGTGCTCCTTGGCGAAGGCCGCGGCGGCGCCGTAGAGGCCGGGCTGGGGGTGGGTGATGAGCTTGACCGGGATCGCCTCCATGCGGCGCTCGAAGCGGCCCTTGGCGATGAACCGGTCGGCAAAGCCCGAGCGCGGGAGATGGTCCTTGATGCGCAGGCCGAGGCCGCCGGCAATGACCACGGCATTGGCGCCATGGGCGAGCGCAAGGTCGCCCGCGACGGCGCCCAAGGAGAGGATGAAGCGGTCGAGCGCGGCGGCGGCGAGCGCGTCCTTGCCTTCCAGCGCGGATGCCCACAGCGACTTGTCGTCCTGGTTGTGGACCGCCTGGCCCTCGATCGCGGCGAGCGCCTGGTAGATGTTGACGAGGCCGGCGCCGCACACGATCCGCTCGACCGAGACGCGGCGGAAGCTGCGGCGGAGGTGGGCAAGCATCTGGTCCTCGAGGCTGTCGAGGGGGGCGAAGTCGATGTGGCCGCCTTCGGTCGCGATGACATGGTAGTCGGGAGGCTGGCGCAGGACCTGGGCGACGCCGAGCCCGGTGCCGGGGCCAAGAACGGTGGTCACGCCGTCTTGAGGCAAGTCGCCCTCGGGGCCGCAGACGGGGGTGAAACACTCGGGGCCGAGCTGGCCGACGGCGTGCCCGACCGCGCCGAAGTCGTTGACGATGGTGTAGCGCTCGACCCCGAGCTTGGACTGCATCAGCGCGGGGCGGATGACCCAGGGGTTGTTGGTGAGTTTGAGCAATTCGCCGCCGACGGGGCCGGCGAAGGCCATGCCCAGCGCCTTGGGGAGCGGCTGGCTGATGTGGCGGCCGAAGTCCTCCCAGGCAGTGCGGAAGCTGGCGTGTTCGGCCGTCTTGAGGGTGACCGGATCGCCGAGCGAGACCACCCTGCCCGCCTCGACCTCGGCCAGGGCGAAGCGCGCGTGGGTCCCGCCGACGTCGGCGACGGCGATGGTCTCGGTCACAGCGACTGTTCCGACCTGAGCTCGGCTTCGTCGAGCGAAGCCTCGAGCGCATGGAGCATGGCCGAGGCGCCATGCTCGGCATTGTCGGCGCCATTGCGCATGAAGGCGAACAGTTCGCGCCCGGTGCCGAGCGGCGGTCGCGGCGGCGCGGCGGGGGTACGGGTGGCGAGGTCGACGTTGAGCGCCTCGAGCGAGCCGGTGCGGCCGCACAGCCGGACGAGGTCGCCGTCGCGGAGATGGGCGAGCGGGCCACCACCGAGCGCCTCGGGGCTGCAGTGGATCGCCGCGGGGACCTTTCCGCTAGCGCCCGACATGCGACCGTCGGTGACGAGCGCGACTCGAAAGCCCTTGTCCTGGAGGACGCCGAGCGGGGGGGTCAGCTTGTGGAGTTCGGGCATGCCGTTGGCGCGCGGGCCCTGGAAGCGGACGATCACCACCACGTCGCGGTCGAGTTCGCCCGCCTTGAACGCGGCGACGACTTCGTTCTGGTCGGAGAAGATCCGCGCGGGCGCCTCGATCGTCCAGCGCTCCTCGACGACCGCGCTGGTTTTGAACGTCGCGCGGCCGAGGTTGCCTTGCACCAGCCGCATCCCGCCGTCGGGCGCGAACGGGTCCGAGGCGGGGCGGAGCATGTCGGGGTTGGTCGACTGGGTGACGGCGGTCCAGTGGAGCTCGTCGCTGAGCTCGGGCGCGGCGGCGTAGGCGGCCATGTCGTCGGCGCCTGCGGTCGTGACATCGCCGTGGAGCAGCCCTGCTTCGAGCAAGGTGTGGGTGACGAAGCTCATGCCCCCGGCATGGTGGAAGTCGTTCACGTCGCCCGAGCCGTTGGGATAGACGCGGGCGATCAGCGGGACGGCAAAGGAGAGGGCGTCGAGGTCCTCCCAGTCGATGATGATCCCCGCGGCGCGGGCCATGGCGGGGATGTGGATCGCGTGGTTGGTCGAGCCGCCCGTCGCGAGCAGGCCGATCGCGGCGTTGACGATCGCCCGTTCGTCGATGACCTGGGAGAGCGGGCGGGACTTGGCGCGGGCGAGGTCGGCGAGGCGGTGGACGGAGGCGCGGGTGAGGGCTTGGCGCAGCGGCGTACCGGGATTGACGAACGCCGCGCCGGGGATGTGGAGCCCCATCAACTCCATCATCATCTGGTTCGAATTGGCGGTGCCGTAGAAGGTGCAGGTGCCTGCGCCATGGTAGGAGGCGGATTCGGCGGCGAGCAGTTCCTCCTTGCCGACCTTGCCTTCGGCGAACAGCTGGCGAACCCGCTGTTTCTCCTTGTTGGCGAGCCCCGAGGGCATTGGCCCGGCCGGGATGAGGAGCGCGGGCAAATGCCCGAACCGCAGCGCGCCGATGATCAGCCCGGGGACGATCTTGTCGCAGATGCCGAGCATCGCGATGCCTTCAAACATGCCGTGGCTCAGCGCGACCGCGGTCGACAGCGCGATCGTGTCGCGGCTGAACAACGAGAGGTCCATGCCCGGCTGGCCCTGCGTCACCCCGTCGCACATCGCGGGGACTCCGCCGGCGACTTGGGCGGTGGCGCCGGCTTCGCGCGCGAAGATTTTCATCTGCTCGGGGTAGCGGCCATAGGGTTGGTGGGCCGAGAGCATGTCATTGTAGGCGGTGACGATCGCGAGGTTGGGCTC
>JALYIX010000116.1 GCA_030775565.1 Pseudomonadota bacterium
GCGATGCGCATCGCGGACGACGGCGATCTGGTCGAGGCCGTCGGCCCCGGGCGACCGTGGTCGCTTGGCCGGCTGGAGCGGCGACTTGCCGCCGTCGCTGCGGCCCCCGTGCAGCGACCGTCGGAAATTATTCATCGAAAAGACCTCGCGCCCATTACGGCCAAAGCATAGCCAAGCGGAGGTTACGAAAGGGTAAGGACGCCGACACAGCGGCGTCGGAGCGCCCCTCCCCGACACCGCCGGGGAGGGGCGGTTGCCTTAGCTCGAATAATACATGTCGAACTCGACCGGGCTCGGCGTGGTTTCCCAACGCATCACTTCGGGCCATTTCAGTTCGATATAAGCGTCGATCTGGTCGCTGGTGAAGACGTCGCCCTTCAACAGGAAGTCGCGATCGGCCTCGAGGCTGTTGAGCGCCTCGCGGAGCGAGCCGCACACCGTGGGCACGGCGACCAGTTCGGCCGGGGGCAGGTCGTAGAGGTTCTTGTCCATCGGCTCGCCGGGATGGATGCGGCTCTGGATGCCGTCGAGGCCGGCCATCATGATCGCGGCATAGGCGAGATACGGGTTGGCAAGCGCGTCGGGGAAGCGGAACTCGACCCGCTTGGCTTTCTCGCCGGCACCGTAGGGAATGCGGCACGAGGCCGAGCGGTTGCGCGACGAATAGGCCAGCAGCACCGGCGCCTCGAACCCCGGGACCAGCCGCTTGTAGCTGTTGGTCGTCGGGTTGGTGAAGGCATTCAGGGCCTTGGCGTGCTTGATCACGCCGCCGATGAAGTAGAGCGCCATTTCCGACAGGCCGGCATAGCCGTTGCCGGCGAACAGCGGCTTGCCGTCGTTCCACAGCGACATGTGGGTGTGCATGCCCGAGCCATTATCCTTGGCGATCGGCTTGGGCATGAAAGTCGCCGACTTGCCATAGGCGTGGGCGACCATGTGGACGACGTACTTGTAGACCTGCATGCGGTCCGCCGTCTCGGTCAGCGTGCCGTAGGTCAGGCCAAGCTCATGCTGGGCGGCGGCGACCTCGTGGTGGTGCTTGTCGCACGGCAGCCCCATTTCGAGCATGGTCGAGACCATCTCGGCGCGGATGTCGACCGCGCTGTCGACCGGGGCAACGGGGAAATAGCCGCCCTTGGCGCGCGGCCGGTGGCCGAGGTTGCCGCCCTCGTAATCCTTGTTGGTGTTGGTCGGCAGCTCGATGTCGTCGAGCTTGTAGCCCGACGCATTGTAGCCGTCCTCGAACCGGACGTCGTCGAACATGAAGAATTCGGCTTCGGGCCCGACGAACACGGTGTCGGCGATGCCGGTCTGCTTGAGATAGGCCTCGGCGCGAGTCGCGGTCGAGCGCGGGTCGCGGGCGTAGAGGTCGCCAGTCGACGGTTCGACGACGTTGCAGACGAGGATCAGCATCGGCGTCGCGCTGAACGGGTCGATATAGGTCGCCTCGAGGTCGGGCTTGAGGATCATGTCCGACTCGTTGATCGCCTTCCAGCCCTCGATCGAGGAGCCGTCGAACATGAAGCCGTCGGTCAGCATGTCCTCGTCGATCGCCGAGGCGACCATCGACAGATGCTGCCACTTGCCCTTGGGATCGGTGAAGCGAAGATCGACCCACTCGATCTCATTCTCCTCGATCAGCTTCAGTACCTTGCTCGAGTCCGACATGGGTGCGCCCTACTTTGTTGAAGAATCATCGTGCCGCCCCGCGCGGCCTGCGTTCGCCCTGCCGCTTGCTGCACTGCGGAATCCAGTGGAAAGCGGGCGACGCGTGAATATTTCACGCCTCCGGGCGGGTGGCAAGGCGGTCCTGCCACGCAGCCGGTCAGAACGACCGCCGCTGCGCCGCAACCAGCATCCGCAGGAGCATTGCGATCGGGCGGGGGACGCCGACCTTGCCTTCGAGCCACAGGCTGACCGCCGAACGGCTGACCCCGATCGCGGCGGCCAGTTCGGCCTGGGTGCGGTAGCCAAGCTTGGTCATCGAGCTTTTGAGCTCGTCAGGGGGCATGGAGGCGAGGGGGTTTTCTTCCGTCAACGTCGCCCCTCGTCCCTTCCCTTGCCCGCGAAGGGCGCCGCCTAGCCGTGCGCTAATGGAGATTCGTCGCCACTGGCAAGAGGCAAGCCGCGGCTCGCCCTTAGTGCGCGGTCGCGAGCGCGGGCTCGGCGGCGGCGCTGGTCACGGCCTTGCCGAGGAACAGGTCGGCAAGGATTTCATAGGAGCGGATGCGCGCGGCGGGGTCGAAAATCTGCGCGGTGACCATCAACTCGTCGGCCCCGGTGCGGGCGATGAAGGCCTCGGTCGCGGAGCGGACAGTCGCCGGGCCGCCGATCGCGGAACTGCTGAGCCGCTCTTCGAGCGAGCCGCGCCACGACGCGGGGAGGCTTTCGAGATAGCCCGCGAGGGGCGGCTTCAGCTGGCCCGGCTGTCCGCTGCGCAGCGCGATGAACGCCTGGGCGAGCGAGGTCGCGAGCAGTTCGCCCGCGGCGTCGCTGTCGGCGGCGAAGACATTGAAGCCGAGCATCACATAGGGGGTCGCCAGCCATTGCGACGGCTGGAAGTCGCGGCGGTAGATGGCGAGCGCCTGGTCGAGCATCTCGGGCGCGAAGTGCGAGGCGAAGGCGTAGGGCAAGCCGAGGTGCGCGGCGAGCTGGGCGCCATAGAGGCTCGACCCGAGAATCCAGACGGGCACCCGGCTGCCCTCGCCGGGGATGGCGCGGACCCGGGCGGGCGGTTCGGACGGCGGGTCGAAATAGCCGATCAGCTCGACCACGTCGCGCGGGAACTGGTTGACGTCGCCGCTCATCGAGCGGCGCATGGCATAGGCCGCGGCCTGGTCGGTGCCCGGCGCGCGGCCGAGGCCGAGGTCGATGCGGCCGGGGTAAAGCGCGGCGAGCGTACCGAACTGCTCGGCAACCTGCAGCGGGCTATGGTTGGGGAGCATGATCCCGCCCGCGCCAAGGCGGATACTGGTCGTGCCCTCGGCGACGAAGCCAAGCGCGACTGCGGTCGCGGCGCTGGCGATGCCGGGCATGCTGTGATGCTCGGCCATCCAGAAGCGGTGGTAGCCGAGGCGCTCGGCGGCCTGGGCGAGGGAGCGGGAATGGCGCAGCGCGGTGCCGGCATCGCTGCCCTGGGCGATGGGGGCGAGGTCGAGGACGGAAAGTCGGGTCATGCCCCTGATATGGGGCGGCCCGGGCGCTTGAGGAAGGCCCGGGCGCTCGGCCCGATCAGATCGCGTCGTGGCCGCGGTCGCCGGTGCGGATGCGGATCGCCTGTTCGACCGGCGTGACGAAGATCTTGCCGTCGCCGATGCGGCCGGTCTTGGCCGAAGCCTCGATCGCTTCGATCACGCGGTCGACCACGCTGTCGTCGACGACCACTTCGACCTTCACCTTGGGCAGGAAATCGACGACATATTCGGCGCCGCGATACAGTTCGGTGTGGCCCTTCTGGCGGCCGAAGCCCTTCACTTCGGACACGGTGATTCCCGAGACGCCCGCCTCGTGCAGCGCATCCTTGACGTCGTCGAGCTTGAACGGCTTGATGATCGCTTCGATTTTCTTCACGCGTGGCCCCCGCTTTTATTCAGTCGTGACGATGTTGTAGCTGCGCATGCCGCAACCGCAAAGACTTTGTGTGCACTGCACAATAACCGAAAAAGGCTTTGTTTTCCGTCAGTAAGGCGGGCGATCCAGCCCCGCCGGGCTCTTGGTGAAGATTTCGCAGGCCCCGTCGGTGATGCCGATCGAATGTTCGAACTGGGCCGACAGCGAGCGGTCGCGGGTGACCGCGGTCCAGCCGTCGTCGAGCAATTTGCAGTCCGCCCGGCCGAGATTGATCATCGGCTCGACGGTGAAGATCATCCCCGGCTTGAGCTCGGGCCCCGTCCCGGGGCGCCCGGCATGGATCACCTCGGGGCTGTCGTGGAACAGGCGCCCGACGCCATGCCCGCAAAAATCGCGGACGATGCCGTAGCGATGCTTTTCGGCATGGACCTGGATCGCGCTGGCGATGTCGCCGAGATGGTTGCCGGGGCGCGCCTTTTCCAGCCCGAGCATCAGGCATTCATAGGTCACGTCGACCAGCTTCTTCGCCTTGATCGAGACATCGCCGACAAGGAACATGCGGCTCGTATCGCCGTGCCAGCCGTTCAATTGCGGGGTCACGTCGATGTTGACGATGTCGCCGTCCTTGAGCGCTTTCTCGCCGGGAATGCCGTGGCACACGACATGGTTGATCGAGGTGCAGCAGCTTTTCGTGAAGCCGCGGTAGCCGAGCGTCGCGGGGACCGCGCCGGCCTCGGTCGTCATGCGAAAGACGATGTCGTCGAGCTCGGCGGTGGTGACGCCGGGGACGACATGGGGCACGAGCGCGTCGAGGATGGTCGCAGCGAGCAGGCCCGCGGCGCGCATCCCGGCGAACCCGTCGGGGCCATGCAGCTTGATCACGCCCGAACGGGATTCGGCGCGGTCATCGGCGGCGACGCTGACATATTCGGTCATGGCGCCTAGATAGGTGGCCAGAAGCGCGAAGTCGAGGTGATCAGCAGTGAGCGACCAAAGAGTGTGGACGGCGGCGCTGGTGGTGATCGGCGACGAGATCCTGTCGGGGCGCACCCAGGACAAGAATATCGCGCAGGTCGCGAGCTGGCTCAACGTCCAGGGGATCAGGCTGCGCGAGGTGCGCGTGGTCGCCGACGTGCCCGCGGCGATCGGCGAGGCGGTGACGGCGATGCTGGCGGCGCACGACTATGTCTTTACCACCGGCGGGATCGGCCCGACGCATGACGACATCACGGTCGATTCGATCGCGGCGGCGCTCGGCGTCGGGGTGGTGATCCATCCCCAAGCGCGCGCGACGCTCGAACGCTATTACGAAACGCGCGGCGGGCTGACCGAGGCGCGACTGCGGATGGCGCGGGTGCCCGAGGGGGCCGACCTCATCGTCAACAAGATGTCGGGCGCGCCCGGCATCCGCCGCGGCAACCTGTTCATCCTTGCCGGCGTACCGCACATTACCGCAGGGATGCTCGATGCGCTGACCGGGACGCTCGAGGGGGGGCGGCCCCTGGTGTCGGTGACGATCGGCGGGTTCGTGCCAGAGAGCGAGGTGGCCGAGCTGCTCGGCGCGACCGAGAAGGCGCACGACGGCGTGTCGATCGGCAGCTACCCCTTCTTCAAGGAGGGCCGGGTAGGGGCCAATTTCGTGGTGCGATCGGAGGATCAGGCGCTGGCCGAGGCGTGCGCGGTGGAATTGACCGGGGCGCTCGAGGCGAAGGGCTATGCGATTACGGCGGGCGGTCTGTAGCCGGTCGCCCCTCGCGGCTTTGCGGCACGTGCGCTCCACACTAAGACCATGCCCCGCATGGTCTTAGTGTGGAGCGGGCGAAGGGAATCGAACCCTCGTCGTAAGCTTGGGAAGCTTCTGCTCTGCCATTGAGCTACGCCCGCACTGCTGCCGCGCCGATTGGCATGGGCGGCGGCGGCGGTCAACATGGTCGCGTCAGCCGGTGGCGGAGAGCAGGTGGACGAAGCGCAGCGCGAGTTGTCCACCGACGTAGAGCACGAGCAGCGCAGTCAGGATCGCGACGTGGCGGGCCTTGAGCGGGCCGGCACCGATCATCGAACCGGCAAGACCGCCGATCGCGACCGCGGGGAAAAGCAGCCAGTGGGCGCCAATCGTCGTGGCGACCGTGCCACTGCCCGACTTGGCGAGTTGTCCGGCAAGTCCGGCGAGCGAGTTGACCAGGATGAACACCGCGCAGGTCCCGGCGATCGCCTTGGCGCCGCCCCAGCGCATCATGTGCAGCACTGGCGCGAGGAAGATGCCCCCGCCGATGCCGACGATGCCGGCGAGCAGGCCGAGCAGCCCGCCGATCACCGGCTCGCGCCATGATGGTTCGCTGGTCGTGTCGTCGGGCAGCGGCCGGCGCTGCCACAGCATGGCGAGCCCGGCGACGATCAGCGACGCGGCCAGCAGGCCGACGAACAGCAGCTGCGACACGACCAGCCGCCCGCCGACCCAGGCGAGCGGGACGGACAGTGTGAACAGCGGCCAGATGCGCCGCCATTGCACCTCGCCGGCGAGGGCGAAGCGCCAGCTGCCGATGCTGACGACGACGAGATTGCACAGCAGCGACAGGATCGGGAGCGCATGAAAATCGGTGCGGGCGAGGACCAGCAGGGCCGAATAGGTCGACCCGCCGCCAAAGCCGACCGCGGCGTAGAGCAGCGCGGTGACGAAGAAGCCGAGCGCCAGTTCGAGCATGTCATGGGTTCCCGCAAGTGACCCGCGTCCGATTGCGTCGACGCGACGTTCCTATAAAGTGACGCGGCGCCGGCGAGCAATGGTCTCCGACGCCGACAAGGAAGGGGAGGCCCGCTTGCCCGAGACGACCGACTACGCGACCGCTCCGGGCGCTCCGCCGGCCTTCTATCGGCACAAGCTCGTCACCCGCCTGTGGCACTGGACCAATGCGCTGGCGGTGTTCGTCATGCTGATGAGCGGGTCCATGATCTTCAATGCCCATCCGCGGCTCTATTGGGGCAAGTTCGGCGCGAACCCGGACCATGCCTGGCTCGAGGTGATGCCCGGGCATATCCGGGTCGGCCCGGTGATTTTGCCCGGCTTTGGCCTGTTCGGGGTCAGCGCGCAGGGGCGCGGCTACGCCATCAATCCGCTGTTCACGATTCCCAGCCACTATGATCTGTCCGGCTCGCGCGAGTGGCATTTCGCCTTTGCCTGGCTGCTGGTCGTGCCGGGCCTGGTGTATCTCGCGTGGACGCTGATCGGCGGTCACGGGCGCGATCTCGCGCCGACCCGTGACGAGCTTCGCCCAACGCATATCCTCCATGATATCGGCCAGCACGCGCGGCTGCGCTTTCCGACCGGGGAAGCGGCGAGGCGCTATAATATCCTGCAGAAACTGTCCTACGCCGGGGTGATCTTCGTGTTGCTGCCCGGCGTCATCGCGACCGGGCTGACGATGTCGCCGGGGCTGAACGCGGCGTGGCCGTGGCTGCTCGACCTGTTTGGCGGGCGGCAATCGGCGCGGTCGATCCACTTCATCTGCGCCATGGGGCTGGCAGCGTTCATCGTCGTCCATTTGCTGATGGTCGTGCTTGCCGGGCCGGTGAACGAGGTGCGGTCGATGATCAGCGGCTGGTATCGACCAAAGCCCGACCCGATCCTTGCCGCCATCGCCGAGCCAGGCGAATGACGCTTCTGCTCAATCGCCGGTCGCTCGTCGCCGCCGCAGGCGGATTGCTCGTTGCCGGTTGCGACAAGATCGTGGCGTCGCCCAACGTGAAGAAATTGCTCGCGCTGGGCGAAGGTGCGACCTTCGCGGCGCAGCGGCTGGTCAGCGACCGCGCCGCGCTGGCACCCGAGTTCGGGCTCGCCGACCTGTCGCCGGTGTTTCGCGTCAACGGCAACGGCAATCCGGGAACGCCGGAATATGAGGCGCATTCGTTGACCGGCTTTGCCGAGTGGCGCCTCGCGGTCGACGGGCTGGTCGCGCGGCCGCTCAGCCTCAGCCTCGCCGAGCTTCGCGCCGCGCCGCACCGCACGCAGATCACGCGCCACGACTGTGTCGAGGGATGGAGCGCGATCGGGCAATGGACCGGAACGCCGCTGAGGCTGCTGCTCCAGCAGGCGGGCTTGCGTTCGTCGGCGCGCTATATCGTGTTCCACTGCGCGGACCTGTCGGGCGGGCTGCCTTATTATGAATCGATCGACCTGATCGACGCGATGCACCCGCAGACGATCCTTGCGTGGGGGATGAACGGGCAGCTGCTGTCGGTTGCCCACGGCGCCCCCCTGCGGCTGCGGGTCGAGCGGCAATTGGGATACAAGCAGGCCAAATATGTCATGCGGATCGAAGCGGTTGCTTCGCTCGATGGACTGTTCGGGGGCAAGGGCGGCTATTGGGAGGATGTCGCGGGATACCAATGGTATGCCGGGATCTGACCGCTCGCCTTGACTTCCGCTGCGCATTTGCGCACATCGCCGCTTCCATCGAGACCGGCTGAGGGACAGGCCCGAAGAAGCCGGGGCAACCACATGGAGTGCTGCCAAGCACACCATGCACGGTGCCAAGTCCTGCGGGGACCTTCGGGTCTGCCGGCAGATGGTCGTGAGTCGTCACAGCGGTGACGACCTTCGCGCTGTCGGTCGCCCCGCATGCCTCGATGAACGGAGGTGAATGCGGACGAGATGACGACCAGCACTGCCATTATCGAAACGATCGACCCGGTGACGGCCTCGCCCGTGTCCGGCCGTCGTGGCGCCTTGCCGGTCGAGCTCAGCCTGACGCACGGCGGCAGGATCGAGATCTTCATCCTCTACGAAGTCGCTGGCCCGGAGCAGGCGCCCGTGATCATCGTCGCCGGCGGCATATCGGCAGGACGGCATGTCATTGCCAACAGCGCCGACCCCACGCCGGGCTGGTGGGAGGCGCAGTCGGCGTCGTTCGCAAGCCACCGCGTCCTGGCGATCGACTGGATCGGTGCCGACGGGTCGCTCGACTGCCCGATCGATCCCGCGGACCAGGCGGCGGTGCTGAAGCGCGTGCTCGACGAACTTGGCATCGATCAGGTCGCGTTCGTCGGGGCTTCCTATGGCGCCATGGTCGGCCAGCACCTCGCCGCGCAATTTCCTGGTCGATGCAGCGCGCTCCTGTCGTTCAGCGCGGGGGCGAGCGCGCACCCCTTTTCCAGCGCCTGCCGTTCGCTCCAGCGCAAGGCGGTGGCCATCGCCGAAGCCGGCGGCGATCCCGCGGCCGGGGTTGCCCTTGCCCGCGCGCTGGCGATGCTGACCTATCGCACGGCGGATGAATATCGCGTCCGCTTCGACGCCGCGCCGACGGTCAGCGGCAATGTCGTGCGCGTGTCGGCCGAGGATTATCTCGACGCGCAAGGCGCGCGCTATGCCGCGCGCACCGGCGGCGCGGCCTATCGCCGCTTGTCCGAATCGATCGATCTCCACTGCGTCGACCCCGCCGCCTTGCGCCTGTCGGCCACCTTCGTCGCGGTCGAAAGCGACTGGCTCGTCCCGATCGAGGATATCGCCAAGCTCGCCGAGGCGGTGCCGGGGGCGCGCTTCGTGCTGATGCCGAGCCTCTACGGTCATGACGGCTTTCTCAAGGAGGAAGCGCAAGTCGCGACGATCATTTCCGAATTTCTCGAACTACTGGAGCCCGCCCGATGAGCGACCATTACAAGCCGACCACCCGCGCCGTCCGCGCCGGGATCGACTGCGACACCGCTTATGGCGCGGTGACGCCGCCGATCGTGCTGTCGACCAATTTCACCTTCGCCGGTTTCAACGACAAGCGGAAATATGATTACAGCCGCTCGGGCAACCCGACGCGCGACCAGCTCGGCGAGGCGCTCGCCGCGCTCGAGGGCGGGGCAGGGGGGGTAATCACCTCGACCGGCATGTCGGCGATCACGCTGGTGCTCAACGCGGTGCTCAAGCCCGGCGACCGTCTGCTTGTGCCCCATGATTGCTATGGCGGCAGCTGGCGACTGTTCGGCGCGCTGGCGAAGAAGGGCGCGTTCGAATTGAAGAGCGCCAACCTGACCGACCCGGCGACGCTGGCCGAGGCGCTGGCGTGGAAGCCGACCCTCGTGTGGGTCGAAACCCCGTCGAACCCGCTGATGAGGATCACCGACATCGCTGCGGTCGTCGCCGCGGCGAGGCCGATCGGCGCCCTGGTCGCGGTCGACAATACCTTCCTGTCGCCCGTGCTGCAGCGGCCGCTGGAGCTTGGCGCGGACATCGTCGTCCATTCGACCACCAAATATATCAACGGGCATAGCGATGTCGTCGGCGGGGCCGTGATCGCGAAGGACGCTGCGCTGCAGGAGCAGCTTGGCTGGTGGGGTAATGCGCTTGGGCTGACCGGAGCGCCGTTCGACAGTTTCCTCACCATGCGCGGGTTGCGCACGCTCGACGTCCGGCTGCGTGCGCATCAGGAGAATACGGCGGCGATCGTCGAGGCGCTGGTCGGGCATTCGGCGGTGGCGAAGGTCCATTATCCGGGGCTGCCGAGCCATCCGGGTCACGCCATCGCGGCGCGCCAGCAGCACGGTTTCGGCGCGATGTTGTCGTTCGAGCTTGCCGGCGGTGAAGCGGCGGTTCGCCGGCTGCTCGACGGGCTCGAACTGTTCAGCCTGGCCGAATCGCTCGGCGGCGTCGAAAGCCTGATCGCGCACCCCGCGACGATGACCCACGCGGCGATGACCGACGAGGCGCGTGCCGAGGCGGGGATCGGCCCGGGCCTGCTGCGCGTCTCGGTCGGCATCGAGCATGGCGATGATCTGCTCGCCGAACTCCGCGCCGGACTGGACCGGGCGAGCAGTGCCCCGGCATCGCTGAAGGTGGCCTAGGCCTGCTTGGTCAAGCGAGCTTGATCTCGCGGAGGCGCTCGGCGAGATAATCGTGCGCGGTGATCGGCGGCCACGTCGGCGCCTCGCCCTCGGCCACCGTCCCCGGCAGCGCCTCGATCAGGAAATCGGGGCGGAAGTGGAGGAAGAAGGGCATCGAGTAGCGCGCGAGCGAGGCGCGGTCGGGTGCCGGGTTGACGACGCGGTGAGGGGTCGAGCGGAGCTTTCCGTTGGTCAGCCGCTGGAGCATGTCGCCGATGTTGACGACCAGCTCGCCGGGCCGCGGGCTGACCGGGATCCAGCGACCATCCTTCGTCTTCAGTTCGAGCCCGGCTTCCTCGGCGCCGAGCAGCAGCGTGATCGTGTTGATATCCTCGTGCGCCCCGGCGCGGATATGCTCGCCGGTCGGTTCGGGCTGTGGCGGATAATGCAACAGGCGCAGCACCGAGTTGCCGTCCCGCACCGTGTCCCGGAAATAGTCCTCATCGAGGCCGAGATAGCGCGCGATGGCTGCGAGGATTTCCAGGCCAACGCGGTCGAAGCTGTCGTAGAGTAAGAGGAAGGTTTCGCGGAAGTCGGGAAGCTCGGCGGGCCACACGTTCGCCGCCATCATCGCGCGGAACGGGTGGTCGTGGCCAAGCTCGCGGCCGACGTGCCAGAATTCCTTGAGGTCGTGCGCGTGCGCGCCCTTGGCGGTCTCGATCCCGAAGGGGGTGTAGCCGCGCGCGCCGCCCTCGCTAAGCGCGTAGCGGCGCTTGGTGGCATCGGGGAGGGCGAAGAAGGCGCGGGCCTGGGCCTCCGCGCGATCGATCAGGCTTTGCGCGATGCCATGGTCGGCGACGACGGCGAAGCCATAATCGACGAAGCTCGCGCCGATCCGGGCGGCGAAAGCGGACGGGTCGCGGGCGGCGTCGGTCAGGCTGACGGAGGCGATGGTATCGGTCATGATGTTGTTACACTTGCGAAAAAATGATCAGGCGATGAGGATGCCGGCGAGCGCCGCGCTCATCAGGTTGGCGAGGGAGCCGGCGAGGAGGGCGCGCAGGCCGAGGCGGGCGATCGTCGCGCGCTGATTGGGGGCAAGCCCGCCGGTGACCGCGAGCTGGATCGCGATCGAGCTGAAATTGGCGAACCCGCACAGCGCGAAGGTGACGATCGCGCGGCTGCGGGAGGACAGCGCGGCGGCGGCCCCTTGCGCGTTGCCGAGGTCGATGAAGGCGACGAATTCGTTGAGCACGATCTTGGTGCCGAACAGCCCGCCGGCGGTGCCCGCCTCGGTCCACGGCACGCCGATCAGGAACATGACGGGCTTGAAGATGACCCCGACGAGACCCTGGAAGCTCCAATTGTCCTGGCCGAACCAGTGGCCGATGCCGCCCAATAGGCCGTTGGCGAGGGCGACGAGCGCGACGAAAGCGAGGACCATCGCGCCGACCGCGACGGCGAGCTTGACCCCGGTCTGGGCACCCTGTGCGGCGGCCATGATGATGTTGGCGGGGCGCTCGCCCTCCTCGAAGGTCTCGGCGACCTGGACGCGGTCGGGGGCCACTCCGCCTTCGAGCGGGAGTTCATCGGCCTTCGTTGCGCCGTCGGGCATGATGATCTTGGCCATCAGGATCCCGCCCGGCGCCGACATGAAGGCGGCGGCGAGGAGGTAGGGGAGGTACCGCGGCCCGAGCAGGCTGGCGTAAGCGGCGAGGATCGTGCCGGCGACCCCCGCCATGCCGACGGTCATCACCGTGAACAGCTGCGGCGGGGTCAGCGCGGCGAGATAGGGGCGGATGACGAGGGGCGATTCGCTCTGCCCGACGAAGATGTTGGCGGCGGCGGAGAGCGATTCGACGCGGCTGATCCCGGTGACCCAGCCGATCGCCCCGCCGACCCAGCGGACGACGCGCTGCATGATGCCGAGATAATAAAGGATGGCGACGAGCGCGGCGAAGAAGATGATCACCGGCAGCGCGGCGATGGCGAAGGTGTTGGCGAGCGGGTTCTTGGCCGACGGGCCGAACAGGAATTCGGTGCCCTTGCCGGCATAGCCGAGGAGGTCGGCGACTCCGCCGGCCATCGTCTCGATCGCGGCGCGGCCCCACGGGGTATAGAGGACGAGGACGGCAAGCCCGGCCTGGAGCGCGAAGGCGGCGCCGACGACGCGCGGGCGGATCGCCCGGCGGTCGGTCGAGAAGAGGAAAGCGATCAGCAGGATCGCGGCGATGCCGACGATCCCGAACAGGCGATTGTTCAAACGCGTTCCCCTACCAGACCATCGCTTGTGACGCCGAGCGGGCGGCTTCGTCCAGTCTTTCGATCGCTTGCGCCGGGATTGCCGCGACGAGCAGCTGCGCGCGGCGGGCGGGCGAGAGGAAGCCGCAAG
>JALYIX010000117.1 GCA_030775565.1 Pseudomonadota bacterium
CGCCACCCGCCGGGCACGCAGCGACCCGCGCGATGTTCGAGCACATCATCAACATTCCGACCGTGCTTGGCCGCAGCCACGTCCCCGAAGAGGCGCAATATCTCGCCGATCAATATAAGGCGGCGGGCTTCCCGGCCGAGGACATCCACGTTCTGCCCTATGCGACCACGAATTCGGACGGCACGCAAAAGGATCAGACCGCAGCGCTGATCGTCCGCTGGCGCGCGGCGGGCACGCCCAAGGCCCGCCCCATCCTGCTCATGGGCCATATGGATGTCGTCGAGGCCAGGCGCGAGGATTCGACCACCGACCCGTTCAAGCTGACCGAAAAGGACGGCTATTATTACGGTCGCGGCACGATCGACATGAAGGACGGCATCACCGCGGTGAGCCAGGCGCTGATCGACCTCAAGGCGTCGGGCTTCCGCCCGACACGCGACATCGTGGTGCTGTTCACCGGCGACGAGGAGACCAACGGCACTGGTGCCGAGAAGGGCGCGAGCGAGTGGCTCGACCTGCTGGGTCATCCGGAATTCGGGCTCAACGCCGACGGCGGGCTCGGCGCGATGCTGGCCGACGGGACCCCGCTCGGCTTCACGCTTCAGACTTCCGAAAAGACCTTTGCCGGCTACACGCTGACGGTGCGCAATCGTGGCGGCCATTCGTCCAAGCCGCGCAAGGACAATGCGATCTATTCGCTCGCCCATGCGCTCGACAAGATCGAGGCCTACCGCTTCACGCCGATGCTCAACGAAACCACCCGCGCCTATTTCGCTGGCCGGGCGAAGATGGACAAGGGTCCGCTCGGGGACGCGATGCGCGCCTGGCTCGCCAACCCCAACGACGGCGCGGCGGCGGATGCAATCGAGAACAGCGAGACCGAGGTCGGGCTGACTCGCACCCGCTGCGTTCCGACGCGGCTGTTCGCGGGCCATGCCGACAATGCCCTCCCGCAGCTGGCGACGGCGATGATCAACTGCCGCATCTTTCCCGGAATCGACCCGAACGCGAACCAGGCCGAGCTGACCCGGGTCGTGGCCGATCCGACCGTCGTCGTGTCGCGCAACGATGATTATGTCGCGAGCCTTGCCTCGCCGCTGCGCCCCGACGTGGTCAACGCCCACGCGCATGCCGTGGCCGCGCTCCATCCCGGCTTCGCGGTGGTGCCCGAAATGTCGACCGGGGCCAGTGACGCACGTCCGTTCCGCGTTGCCGGCGTCCCGATCTACGGCGTCAACGGCAAGACGATCGTCGTCCCCGCGGACCTTCGAATGCACGGGAAGGACGAGCGTATTCCGGTCAAGTCGCTCGACGAAAACGTACTGCACTGGCGCATGATGATCGCCGAGCTGGCCGGCAAGTAAACGCGAAAGGGGCCGCCCGGTCGCCCGGACGGCCCCTCCATCAGCGTCGGCACGCTAAGGCTTAGCGGACGAGGCCGCCGAGGATCTGCTGGATGATCTGCGTGCGCGGATCGACCTGGTAGATCGTGTTGTCCTGATAGATGTAGCGATTGTTCGGATCGAGGTTGTACTGATTGCGGTACCGATCCGGGATCTGGTTGTACGCGGTGTAGCCATTGTAGCCCTGCGGCAGGCGCTGGCCGCGGCTCCATCGGGCATGGCGATACTGGCCCGGGGGCATGCAGCCATTATGCTTGCGCGCCAGCCCCGGCGGGCAGTGGCGGTAGGACGAGCGATAACCGTAGCGATTGCGGTCGTAACGGCGATCGCCGTCGCGCCAGTCGCCGCGGTCGTTGCCGCCATGCTGCCATTCCCTGTCGCCATGGCCATGCCCGCCACGATCGGCGGAGAGCGCCGGGGTCGCGCTCAGCGCAATGGCCGCAGCGGCGATCGAAAAGATCAGTTTCACGGATAATCTCCTGAGTAAGCGCAGCCGCCCTTGGGCGGTACTCGCGCAGTCGAAGGGTCAACGAGAGGGACCGTCGAACGTTCCCCTGGCGTCCTTCGTCGCCCCGGCGATGGTTCGGCGGTTGCCCCTGCCCGATGAGGCGGCTAAGCGGGCGCCGCATTCTCCGCCGCGCCGTTGGGATCCCGTCACTGGCGCGCCACCAGACCGACGAAAGGCTCATCCATGGCCCGCAAGAAGATCGCCCTTATCGGCGCCGGCAACATCGGCGGCACGCTCGCCCATCTCGCCGCGCAGAAGGAGCTTGGCGACATCGTCCTGTTCGACGTCGTCGAAGGCGTTCCGCAGGGGAAAGCACTCGACCTTAGCCAATGCGGCCCGATCGAGGGCTTCGACGCCAAGGTCACCGGCTCGAACGATTATGCCGACATCGCCGGCGCCGACGTGATCATCGTCACCGCCGGCATCGCGCGCAAGCCGGGGATGAGCCGCGACGATTTGCTCGGGATCAATTTGAAGGTCATGAAAGCGGTCGGCGAGGGCATCAAGGCCAACGCACCGAACGCCTTCGTCATCTGCATCACCAATCCCCTGGACGCGATGGTCTGGGCGCTTCGCGAATTCTCGGGGTTGCCGCACCACATGGTCGTCGGCATGGCCGGCGTGCTCGACAGCGCGCGCTTCAGCCACTTCATCGCCGACGAGTTCCAGGTGTCGGTCAAGGACGTGAACACCTTCGTGCTTGGCGGCCATGGCGACACGATGGTCCCCGTCGTGCGCTACTCGACGGTCAACGGCATCCCCGTCCCCGATCTCGTCAAGATGGGGCTGTCGAGCCAGGAAAAGATCGACGCGATCGTCAAGCGCACCCGCGGCGGCGGCGGCGAGATCGTCGCTTTGCTCAAGACCGGCTCGGCCTTCTACGCCCCGGCGACGAGCGGCATCGCGATGGCCGAAGCCTATCTCAACGACCAGAAGCGGATCCTCCCCTGCGCCGCCTTCGTCGATGGCCAGTACGGCCTCGACGGGCTGTATGTCGGCGTGCCCGTCCAGATCGGTGCGGGCGGAGTCGAGAAGATCGTCGAGATCGAACTCGACGCCGATGACAAGGCCGGTCTCAAGGTCAGCGTCGACGCGGTCAAGGAACTGCTGGGCGCCTGTATCGCCATCGACGGGAGCCTCGCCAAGTGAGCATCCTCATCGACCGCAACACCAAGGTCATCACGCAGGGGATGACCGGCGCGACGGGCACCTTCCACACCGAGCAGGCGCTCGCCTATGGCACGCAGATGGTCGGCGGCGTCACCCCGGGCAAGGGCGGTACCACCCATATCGGGCTGCCGGTGTTCGACACCGTGGAAGAAGCCGTCGCGAAGACCGGCGCGACCGCCAGCGTGATCTATGTCCCGCCGCCCTTCGCCGCCGATTCGATCCTCGAGGCGATCGACGCCCAAGTGCCGCTGATCGTCACCATCACCGAGGGCGTCCCCGTGCTCGACATGGTCAAGGTCAAGCGCGCGCTGTCGGGGTCCAAATCGCGGCTCATCGGCCCCAACTGCCCCGGCGTCCTCACCCCCGACGAATGCAAGATCGGCATCATGCCCGGCAGCATCTTCAAGAAGGGCAGCGTCGGGGTCGTCTCGCGCTCGGGCACGCTGACTTACGAAGCGGTGTTCCAGACGACCAACGAGGGCCTCGGCCAGACCACCGCGGTCGGCATCGGCGGCGACCCGGTCAACGGCACGAACTTCATCGACATGCTCGAACTGTTTCTCGCCGACGACGCGACCAAGTCGATCATCATGATCGGCGAGATCGGCGGCGACGCCGAGGAGCAGGCCGCGCAATTCCTGATCGACGAGGCCAGGCGCGGCCGCAAAAAGCCGATGGTCGGCTTCATCGCCGGCCTCACCGCGCCTCCGGGCCGCCGCATGGGCCACGCCGGGGCGATCGTGTCGGGCGGCAAGGGCGACGCCGGTTCCAAGATCGCGGCGATGGAAGCCGCTGGAATAAAGGTGTCCCCAAGCCCATCTGAGCTAGGCACGACACTTTCGGAGCTGTTGAAGGGTTAAGCCGCGTGATGGACGCTGAATTCGAAGCCGAGGCGGGCCCAAGCTGGGCGCGTGCCAACTGGCCGCTCGCCGAGCTCGACGCGACCAATGCGGGGCTCGATCCGACCGAGGCGACGATCGAGAAGATCGTCGCCGGGGCCAAGCAGCTCGCGGCCGCGGCGGCTTCCGGCTCCGGCCCGGTCGACGAAGCGGCGATCCGCCACGCCGCCGAGGACAGCATCCGCGCGATGATGCTGATCCGCACCTATCGCGTGCGCGGCCACCTCGCGGCCAAGCTCGATCCCCTCGGCCTTGCCCATTACGAACTCCCCGCCGACCTCACCCCGGCGTTCCACGGCTTCTCCGACGTCGACCTCGACCGCAAGATCTGGCTCGGTGGGACGCTGGGCTTCGAACAGGCCAGCGTGCGCGAACTCGTCGCGGTGCTCCAGGCCAATTACTGCGGCCCGGTCGGGCTCGAATATATGCACATCAACGATCTCGAGGAACGCCGCTTCCTGCAGGATCGCATGGAAGGCAAGCAGGCCGAGATCGTCTTCACCAAGGACGGCAAGCAGGCGATCCTCGAAAAGGTCATTCACGGCGAGCAATGGGAGAAATTCCTCGCGCGCAAATATGTCGGGACCAAGCGCTTCGGGCTCGACGGTGGCGAAAGCGCAATTCCGGCGCTCGAATCGATCATCAAATATGGCGGTCAGCTGGGGATCACCGAGATCGACATCGGAATGGCGCACCGTGG
>JALYIX010000118.1 GCA_030775565.1 Pseudomonadota bacterium
GGCGCGGCCGGCGGGGAAGGGGGCCAGCGCGTCGATCGCGCGGCGGCCGTAGTGCCGCGCGCGCTCGAGCGTGTCGGCGATCGCGCCCGTCGAGCGCATCAGGCTGACGGCGTGGACAAGGTCTGCGTCGGAAACGCGGTCGCCCGAGACGGCGGCTTTCCAGAAGGCGCGGTCGTCGTCGTTGCCGCGCGCGATGGCGAGGATCACGGGGAGGGTCATCTTGCCCTCGCGGAAATCATCGCCAAGGCCCTTGCCCATGGTCGCCTCGTCGCTGGTGTAATCGATCGCGTCGTCGACCAGCTGGAAGGCGATGCCGAGGTTGCGGCCGAAGCTGTCGAGCGCCTCTTCCGCTGCCTCGCCCGCTTCCGCGACGACCGGGGCGACGCGGCAGGCGGCGGCGAACAGCGCGGCGGTCTTGGCGCCGATGATCGCCAGATACTGGTCCTCGCCGGTCTCGATCCGGCGCTGGGCGGTCAACTGGTCGACCTCGCCCTCGGCGATGACGGCGGAGGCGTGGCTGAGGATCTTGAGGACCTTCAAGCTGCCGTCCTCGACCATCAGTTCGAACGCCCGGCTGAACAGGAAATCGCCGACCAGGACGCTGGCGGGGTTGCCCCAGATGAGGTTGGCGGTGCGCTTGCCGCGGCGCATCGCGCTCAAATCGACGACGTCGTCGTGGAGCAGGGTCGCGGTGTGGATGAATTCCACGGCAGCGGCGAGCTTGTGGTGGCGCTGGCCGGGGTAATCGAGCAGCGCGGCGCTGGCGAGGGTCAGCATCGGGCGCATGCGCTTGCCGCCGCCGGCGATGAGGTGGCCGGCAAGTTCGGGAATCAGCGCGACCTTGGACTGCATGCGGTCGAGGATGACGGCGTTGACCGCGTTCATCGGCTCCGCGGTGAGCGCGAGCAAAGGGTCGAGCGAGGGCGGCCGCCGGTCGGCAAGGGTCGAAACGGTGGCGGTCACAAGCGCTCAACTAGGGAGGGTCGGGGCGGTCGGCAAGCCGGAGCCTTTCGACGAACGGTGATTGAAAGCCGGGCGCGGCGGGCCTAGCTCATGTCCAGCCACATTTTCGGGGGTTTTCAGATGACTGTTTTGCGTCGACTTGGATTGCTTGCGCCGCTTGCTGCCGTCAGCCTCGCCGGGTGCGGATTGAACGCGATCCCGACGTCGGAAGAGAATGTCAACGCCAAGTGGGCGCAGGTGCAGAGCGAATATCAGCGCCGCGCCGACCTCATCCCCAACCTCGTCGCGACGGTGAAGGGCTATGCCAAGCAGGAATCGAGCGTGCTGATCGGGGTGACGCAAGCGCGCGCCAACGCCAATCGCATCCAGCTGACTCCAGCCGACCTCAGCGATCCGGCCAAGGTCCAGGCCTATAACGATGCGCAGAACCGGGTGAGCCAGGCGATCATCCCACTGCAGCGCATGCAGGAGGCCTATCCGGACTTGAAGTCGAACCAGAATTTCCTGACGCTGCAGAGCCAGATCGAGGGGACCGAGAATTCGATCCTCGTCGCGCGCAAGGATTATAACGAGGCGGTGCAGGCCTATAACACCCGCATCCGGACCTTCCCCGACGCGATCGGGGCGAAAATCTTCTATGGCGCAAAGCCCAAGGTGATGTTCCAGGCGGCGACCGGGTCGGACGCCGCGCCGAAGGTCGATTTCGGCAACAACGGGTGATCAGGCGGCTGTTGCTGGCGTGGCTGGCGCTGGTCGCGCTGGCCGCGCCCTTGTCGGCGCAGAATTTCCCGAAGCTCAGCGGGCGCGTGGTCGATGACGCGCATTTGTTGTCAGATTCGCAGAAGGTCGATCTCGATTCCAAGCTCGCCGCTTTGGAGGCGGGGAGCGGGCGGCAGCTGGTCGTGGCGACGATCCCGAGCCTCGAGGGGAAGACGATCGAGGATTATGGCTATCGGCTGGGGCGGAGCTGGGCGATCGGGCAGAAGGGCAAGGACGACGGGGTGATTCTCCTCGTCGCGCCGACCGAGCATAAGGTCCGCATCGAGACCGGCTATGGCGCGCGGGTGTTCGTCACCGATGCGGTGGCGAGCGTGATCATTCGCGATGTCATCACGCCGAGGTTCAAGGCGGGCGACATGGGCGGGGGGATTGTGGCCGGGGCCGACCAGCTCGTCCAGTTCATGTCGTTGCCGCCGGCCGAAATGCAGAAACGCGCGGCCGAGGTCGGAGCGCAGGAGCAGCAGCGCGCGAAATCAGGCGGAAGCCCGGGCTTCGTGCCGGTGATCTTCTGGATCTTCATCATCCTGTTCGTGATCATGCCGCTGGTACGGCGCGCGGGCGGGCGGCGGATGGGTCGCACGCCGGTCATCCTGTGGGGCCCCGGTCTTGGCG
>JALYIX010000119.1 GCA_030775565.1 Pseudomonadota bacterium
GGCCAACCTTATCGACGAAGCCGCCGCCGCCGACCTTGACCGTGTCCGCCGCCTGCTCGAACAGCTCGAGGATCGCCAGGAAATCTCCCGTTTGCTGGAGGGCGCGCGCGACGCGGACGGGTGCCGCATCTTCATCGGCTCGGAGAATCGCATGTTCGCGCTGTCTGGCTCGTCGGTCATCGCCGCGCCGTGGCGGGGGAGCGAAGGCGAGGTCGTCGGCGTGGTCGGCGTGATCGGACCGACGCGGTTGAACTATGCCCGGGTGGTCCCCATGGTGGATTTCACGGCTCAAGCGCTAACAAGATTGATGGAACGATGATCGACGAAAACCTGACGAACGAAGAGATTGAAAACGCCGAGCGCGAGGTCGAGCAACCCGACGACCCGCGGGTCTCCGAGCTCGAAAAGCAGCTCGAGGAGGCCAAGGCGGCCTCGCTCTACGCCGCCGCCGAGGCGCAGAATGTCCGCCGCCGGCTCGAGGCCGACAAGGTCCAGGCCGCGGCCTATGCGACGACAGGGTTTGCCCGCGACATGCTGGCGGTCAAGGACAACCTCGACCGCGCGCTTGCTGCCGTAACCGACGAATTGCGCGCCGACACCACCGCCGCCAACTTCCTGGCCGGGATCGAGGCGACCGCGCGCGAACTGGAGGCAATCTTTGCCCGCAACGGGGTCACTCGGGTCGAGGCCCGCGGCCTGCCGCTCGACCCCAACAAGCACCAGGCGATGATCGAGGTTCCGCACGATGCCGAACCCGGCACGATCGTCGACGAGATGCAGCCGGGCTATATGCTGAAGGAACGGCTGCTCCGTCCGGCGCTGGTCTCGGTCGCAAAGAAGCCGGACTAAAGCTTGGGCAAGGTTACGCCGCGCTGGCCCATATATTTGCCGGCGCGGTCCTTGTAGCTCGTCTCGCACCGCTCGTTCCCTTTCAGGAACAGGAATTGGCACGCGCCTTCATTGGCGTAGATCTTGGCGGGCAGGGGGGTCGTGTTCGAGAATTCGAGCGTGACATGCCCCTCCCAGCCGGGCTCCAACGGGGTCACGTTGACGATGATCCCGCACCGCGCATAGGTCGACTTGCCGAGGCAGATCACCAGCACATCCTCGGGTACGCGGAAATATTCGACCGTGCGGGCCAGCGCGAAACTGTTGGGCGGGATGATGCAGCAATCGGTCTTGCGATCGACGAAGCTGTTGGCGGCGAAGTCCTTGGGATCGACGATCGCCGAATCGACATTGGTGAAAATCTTGAACTCGTCCGCGACACGCGCGTCATAGCCATAGGAGGACAGGCCGTAGCTGATGCAGCCGTCGCGGCGCTGCGCCTCGACGAAGGGCTCGATCATGGCGTGTGCAAGCGCCTGCTCGCGAATCCAGCGGTCGGAAAGGATGCTCATGGGGGAGGAGTAGCGGGCCCCCGTGGCGGAAGCGATGCCACAGAAAAGTTTTCCACAGCCCGTCCACACTTATCTCGTCGCAAGCCGCTGGATGCTCGCAGCGCATCGGCGTAAACCGTCGCCATGGCCGAAATCCTCCGCATCGACGGGTCGCAAGACCTGCCCCACGCCCCCCACCTCCCGGCCAACGTCGAGGCCGAGGCGGCGCTGCTCGGCGCGCTGATGATCGACAACCGGCTGGTCGAGGACGTCCAGATCCGCTTGAAAGCGCATCACTTCTTCGAGCCTCTCCACGGCCGCATCTACGACGCCGTCCTGCGCTTGACCGACAAGAACATGATCGCCAACCCGGTCACCCTGCGCCCGCTGTTCGAGGCCGACGAGGCGATGAAGGAGGTCGGTGGCCCCGCCTATCTCGCCCAGCTCACCGGGTCGGGCGCGGCGGTCATCGGCGCGCGCGATTTCGCGCACCAGATCTACGACCTCGCCTTGCTCCGCGCGCTCATCGGCGTCGGCCGCGAACTGGTCGAAGGCGCGCTCGACACCAGCGAGGACGTCGCGCCGCTCGCCCAGATCGAACGCGCCGAAACCGAACTCTACCGCGTCGCCGAAGAGGGCGGCGGGGAAAGCAAGGTCAAGAGTTTCGCCGACGCCGCGATCGAATCGATCAAGAATATCGAACTCGCGCTCAACAGCGGCGGGCATTTGTCGGGGATCACCACCGGGCTCGACGGGGTCAACACCAAGATCGGCGGGCTTCACCGCTCTGACTTGACCATCCTCGCCGGCCGCCCGGGCATGGGCAAGACCAGCCTCGCCACCAACATGGCCTTCTCCGCCGCCCAGCGTTACCAGCGCGACATCGAGGATGGCATTGCCCCCGACAAGTCGGCCGGCGCCGCGGTCGCGTTCTTCAGCCTCGAAATGTCCGCCGACCAGCTCGCCACGCGCATTCTCGCCGAACAGTCGGGAATCAGCTCGGAGAACCTTCGTACCGGCCGCATCAGCAAGCAGGAATTCCAGCAGCTCGCGCGCGCTTCGGGCGAATTGTCGGCCCTCCCCCTGTACATCGACGACACCCCCGGCCTGACGATCGCCGCGCTGCGCACCCGCGCGCGGCGCTTGAAGCGGCAAAAGAACGTCGGGATGATCGTCGTCGATTATCTCCAGCTCCTCCAGGGCAGCGGCAAGGGCTCGTCGGGCGACAACCGCGTCCAGGAAATTTCCGAGATCAGCCGCGGCTTGAAGCAGCTCGCCAAGGAACTCCATGTCCCGGTGCTCGCTTTGTCGCAGCTCAGCCGTGCGGTCGAGCAGCGCGAGGACAAGAAGCCGATGCTGTCCGACCTTCGCGAATCGGGTTCGATCGAGCAGGACGCCGACATCGTGCTGTTCGTCTTCCGCGAGGATTATTACGTCGCCGCGCGCGAGCCCAAGCGGGCAATGGACGGCGACGACGCCAAGATCTTCGAAGCCCACGAGCAATGGCAGCGCGACATGGAGCGCGTCTACGGCACCGCCGAGCTGATCGTCGCGAAACAGCGACACGGCTCGACCGGCAAGGTGCGGATGCGGTTCGACGCGCGGGTGACCAAGTTCAGCGACGCGGCGGACGAGGATTATCTCCCCGAAATGCGCGATTAGCCTAGCGGTCCCCGTTCGGGTCGCGCAGCCCTTCGGCGATGCTCGCCCGGGCAATCTCGCTCTCGACGCTGGTCACCGGATAGGCGCAATAATCGGCCGCGTAGAACGCACTGGGCCGATGGTTGCCTGACAGACCGACCCCACCGAACGGCGCGTTCGACGGCGCCCCGTTGGTCGGCTTGTTCCAGTTGATCACGCCCGCCCGGACGTTGGCCCAATAGCGGTCGTACATCTGCGCGGTCCCGCCGATCAGGCTCGCGGCGAGACCGAAGCGGGTCGCATTGGCCTCGTCGATCGCGGCGTCGAAATCCTTGACCCGGATCAGCTGAAGCACCGGGCCGAACAATTCCTCGTCGGGACGCCCCCTGACCGCGGTCACGTCGATCAGCGCAGGGGTCAGGTAGGGCCGTTCCTCATAGGGCCGATCGAGCCGGCGAATGACCTTGCCACCTTTCATCATCAGCCCAAGAAAGCCCTCCTGGACCATGTCGGCGGCGGCAATGTCGATCAGCGGCCCCATGAACGGCTGAGGGTCGGCGCGCGGCTCGTCGACGATGATCCGGTCGATCAGCTTCGTGATCGCCTCGACCAGCGGGCCTTCCTTGCCGTCCTCGACGATCAGGCGCCGACACGCGGTGCAGCGCTGCCCGGCCGACAGATAGGCCGACTGGACGATCATCGTCGCCGCCGCCTCGACGTGCTTGACGTCCCAGGCGACGATCGGGTTGTTGCCGCCAAGCTCGAGCGCCAAGATCTTGTGCGGGGTCTCGGCGAACTGGCGGTGGAGCGACATTCCCGCGCGTGCCGAACCGGTGAACAGCAGGCCGTCGATGCCGGGCTGCGAGGCCAGCGCGCGTCCCTCGTCCGGTCCCCCGACGAGTAGCCGGAGCACCCCCTCGGGCACCCCCGCCTCGTGCAGGCATTCGACCAGATAAGCCCCGCTCGCCGGGGTCTTTTCCGACGGCTTGAACACCACCGCATTGCCCGCGATCAGCGCCGGCACGATGTGGCCGTTGGGCAGATGCGCCGGGAAATTATACGGCCCGAGCACTGCCAGCACGCCATGCGGCTTGTGGCGCACCGCCACCTTGCTGCCGAGCGCACCTTCCATCTTGCGCATCGGCGTTCGCTCGGAATAGGCCGAAACCGAGATATCGACCTTGGCGATGACCGAGGCGACTTCGGTTTGCGCTTCCCAATAGGGCTTGCCCGTTTCGCGCGCGATGAGGTCGGCAAACGGCTCGGCCTTCGCGCGGACGACATTGGCGAAGCGGCGCAGCGTCTCGATCCGGAAGGTCACCGATTGGGCCGCCCATTCCGGCCAGGCGACGCGCGCGGCGGCAACCTCCGCTGCGGCATCGCCGATTGCGCCCGACCACAGCTCGGCGCCGGTCGCGGGTTCGAATGAAATTAGTCTATTGATGGTGCCGGTCACGCCGCGGTTGCTGGCCTCTTGGCCGATCAAGGTCAAGCCGGCCGGTCGGCGCGCATGGCA
>JALYIX010000120.1 GCA_030775565.1 Pseudomonadota bacterium
CGACAAGGGCGGCTTCTAAATTAATTACAGCCAGTTCGGCCTGAAGGCGGTGGAGCCAGAGCGCATCACCGCGCGCCAGATCGAGGCGGCCCGCCGCGCGATCACGCGTCACATCCGCCGCCAGGGCCGTTTGTGGATCCGCATTTTCCCGGATCTGCCGGTGTCGTCGAAGCCCGCCGAAGTCCGCATGGGCTCGGGCAAGGGTTCGCCGGAATATTGGGTTGCCCGGGTCAAGCCCGGCCGCATCCTGTTCGAACTCGACGGTGTCCCCGGACACCTCGCCAAGGTGGCGTTCGAACGCGCCGCCGAGAAGCTGCCGATCCGTGTCAAGGTGGTCGCCCGCCTCGGCGAGACGACGGACGAGGAGGTTAAGAAGTAATCATGGCCGCGATCGATGACCTCAAGGCTGCCAGCGACGACCAGCTGTCGACCCAGCTCGGCGAGCTGAAGCGCGAGCAGTTCAACCTGCGCTTCCAGTCGGCGACCAACCAGCTCGAGAAGCCCAGCCGGGTGCGCGAAGTTCGCCGCACCATCGCCCGTATCAAGACGCTCCAGACCCAGCGCTCCAGCGCTGCGTCGAAAGCGTAAGGAGTTTATTCAAGATGCCAAAGCGCGTCCTCACCGGAACGATCGTTTCCGACAAGGGTGACAAGACCGTCGTGGTCCGCGTCGAGCGGCGGGTGAAGCACCCGTTGTACGGCAAGATCATCCGTCTGTCGAAGAAGTACCACGCCCATGACGCGGACAATGCTTATGCCGAAGGCGAGCAGGTTCGCATCGAGGAGTGCGCCCCGGTGTCCAAATTGAAGACCTGGACCGTGATCGAACGCGTCGGCGCCGCCGGCACGCTCGCCACCGACACTGCGTCGGACGTCGAGGCGACCAAGACCATCAAGGCCCGCGGCAAGGCAGCGAAAGCTGCCGAAGCCACGGCCGCGTAAGGAAGGCATCGAACCATGATCCAGATGCAGTCCAACCTCGAGGTCGCCGACAACAGCGGTGCCAAGCGCGTCATGTGCATCAAGGTGCTCGGCGGGTCGAAGCGTCGCTTTGCCGGCGTCGGCGACATCATCGTCGTGTCGGTCAAGGAAGCCGCCCCGCGCGGCCGCGTCAAGAAGGGCGACGTTCACCGCGCCGTCATCGTGCGTACCGCCAAGGACATCCGCCGCGCCGATGGCTCGGTGATCCGCTTCGACACCAATGCCGCGGTGCTGGTGAACAAGAATGAGGAGCCGATCGGCACCCGCATCTTCGGGCCGGTGGTTCGCGAGCTCCGCGCCCGCAAGCATATGAAGATCATTTCGCTCGCGCCGGAGGTGCTGTGATGTCGGCCGCCAAGATCCGCAAGGGCGACAAGGTCGTCGTGCTCTCGGGCAAGGACAAGGGCAAGACCGGGGAAGTCACCCAGTCGATGCCCAAGCTGAGCAAGGTCATCGTGTCGGGCGTCAATGTCGCCGTGCGCCATGTGAAGCCGAGCCAGGGCAACCCGCAGGGTGGGCTCGAGCGCCGCGAGGCACCGATGCACATCTCGAAGGTCGCGATCGCGACTGGCGACGGCAAGCCGAGCCGGGTCCGCTTCGAAACCCATGACGGCAAGAAGGTCCGCGTCGCCGCGAAGACCGGGGAGAAGATCGATGGCTGAAGCCAAGAAGGGCGACGGCGCCTATGTGCCGCGCCTGCGCAAGGATTATGACGAGCGCATCGCGAAGGCGATGACGGAGAAGTTCGGCTACACGAACAAGCTCCAGATCCCGCGCATCGACAAGATCGTGATCAACATGGGCGTCGGCGAGGCGACCCAGGACAAGAAGCGCGTCGATACCGCCGCTGCCGAAATGCAGGCGATCGCGGGCCAGAAGCCGGTGATCACCAAGGCCAAGACCTCGATCGCCCAGTTCAAGCTGCGTGAAGGCATGCCGATCGGCTGCAAGGTCACGCTGCGCCGCGAGCGGATGTACGAGTTTCTCGACCGGCTGATCACGGTCGCGCTGCCGCGCGTTCGCGATTTCCGTGGGCTCAACCCCAAGTCGTTCGACGGTCGCGGCAACTACGCGATGGGCCTCAAGGAACAGATCGTGTTCCCCGAGATCAGCTATGACCAGATCGACAAGGTCCGGGGCATGGACGTCATCATCACCACGACCGCGACGACGGACGACGAAGCGCGCGAACTGCTGCGCCTCTTCAACTTCCCGTTCCCCGCGGACGAGCCCGAACAGAAGGCCGCGTAAGCGGTGCCCCCGCCCGTTGCCACGGGCGGATCAGAAGGAAAGTGAACTTAAGTCATGGCGAAACTGAGTTCCGTGAACAAGAATGAGCGTCGCAAGAAGCTCGTTCTTCAATATGCGGCAAAATATGAGAAGCTGAAGGCGATCGCGAACGACACGACCGCGGACGACACCGATCGTCTGATGGCGCGTCTCAAGATGGCCGAGCTTCCGCGCAATGCGAATCCGACCCGGATCCGCAATCGTTGCGAGCTGACCGGACGGTCGCGCGCTTATTATCGCAAGTTCCGCCTGTCGCGGATCATGCTTCGGGAAATGGGCAACAAGGGCCTGATTCCCGGTCTCACCAAGTCGAGCTGGTAAGGGCGCCTAGATGCCGATGACCGATCCCCTGGGTGACATGCTCACCCGCATTCGCAATGGCCAGCAGGCGCGCAAGGATTCGATCCTGACGCCGGCGTCCAGGCTGCGCAGCAACGTGCTGGATGTGCTCCAGCGCGAAGGCTATATCCGCGGCTATTCCGAGGAAGTTCTCGCAGGGCAAAAGGGCCTGCGGATCGAACTCAAATATTTCGAGGGCCAGCCCGCGATCCAGCATCTGGCGCGGGTCTCGAAGCCCGGGCGCCGGGTCTATTCGGGTGCGACGGAGCTGCCGCGCATCCGCAACGGGCTCGGCATGACGATCGTCTCGACGCCGCGTGGCGTGCTGTCGGATGCCGAAGCGCGCGACCAGAATGTCGGCGGCGAAGTCCTCGCGGAGGTGTTCTGATGTCACGTATCGGTAAAAAGCCGGTCCCCATGCCAAGCGGCGTGTCGGCCAGCACCGAGGGCACGACCCTCACCGTCAAGGGCCCCAAGGGCAGCCTGACGATGCCGATGATGGACGATCTCGTCGCCTATGCGATCGAGGACGGCCAGATCAGCGTCACCCCGCTCGCCCAGTCGCAGCGCAATCGCGCGGCCTGGGGGATGCAGCGCACGCTCGTCCAGAACCTCATCACCGGGGTCACCGAAGGGTTCACCAAGGTGCTCGAGATCACCGGCGTCGGCTATCGCGCCAACGCCCAGGGCAAGAACCTCAAGCTGCAGCTCGGCTACAGCCATGACGTCAACTATGCGATCCCCGACGGCATCGACGTGAAGACCCCCGATACGACCACGGTCGAAATCAGCGGGATCGATCGCCAGCAGGTCGGCCAGGTCGCCGCCGAGATCCGTCGCTGGCGCAAGCCCGAGCCGTACAAGGGCAAGGGCATCAAGTATCGCGGCGAGTTCATCTTCCGCAAAGAAGGCAAGAAGAAGTAAGCCATGGCAAAAATGTCTCTCTTCGACCGCCGCCGCCGCCGCGTGCGTTCCGCGCTCAAGGCGCGTGCCTCGGGCAAGCCGCGCCTGTCGGTGCACCGTTCGGGCCGGCATATCTATGCCCAGGTCATCGACGATGCCGCCGGCAAGACGCTGGCCTCGGCGTCGAGCCTCGACAAGGATCTGCGCGGCACGACCGGTGCGACCACCGACAGCGCCGCGACCGTCGGCAAGACGCTGGCCGAGCGCGCGAAGGAGGCTGGCGTCAGCCGGGTCGTCTTCGATCGTGGTGGTTTCCTGTTTCACGGCCGGGTGAAAGCCCTCGCCGATGCCGCCCGCGCGGGCGGATTGGAGTTCTAAATGGCTGACGAGAACGAAACCCCGCAGGTCGCTTCGCCCGAAGCCGCTGCGCCCGATGCTCCCCCCGCCGACTCGCGTCCGCCCCGCGGCGGTCGTGGTCGTGGTGGTCCCGGTGGCGGCCGCGACAATCGTGGCGGCGGTGCCAATCGTGGCGGTCGTCGTGACGACAAGCGCGGCGGAAACCGTGGCGGCGACGACGGCGGCGAAGAGCTGATCGAGAAGCTGGTCCACATCAATCGCGTCTCCAAGACGGTCAAGGGCGGCAAGCGCTTCGGTTTTGCCGCGCTGGTCGTGGTCGGCGACGGCAAGGGCCGTTCGGGCTTCGGCCACGGCAAGGCGCGCGAAGTCCCCGAGGCGATCTCCAAGGCGACGGCCGCAGCAAAGAAGGCGATGATCCGCGTTCCGCTGCGCGATGGCCGCACGCTTCACCATGACGGCAACGGCCATTTCGGCGCCGGCAAGGTCACCGTTCGCTCGGCACCGTCGGGCACCGGGATCATCGCCGGCGGCCCGATGCGCGCCGTGTTCGAAAGCCTCGGCGTCCACGACGTGGTCACCAAGTCGGTCGGCACGTCGAACCCCTACAACATGATCCGGGCGACCTTCGAAGCGTTGAAGGAACAGACCAGCCCGCGTTCGGTCGCGCAGCGTCGCGGCAAGAAGGTCGCCGACCTGCTTGGCCGTGGCGGCGCCAGCGACGCCGAGGCCGAGGCCCAGGCCGAAGCGATCACGGAGTAATTGAATTGGCCACCATCACCTACACCCAGACCGGTTCGCCGATCCGCCGCGACAAGACCCAGCGCGCGACGCTGATCGGTCTCGGCCTCAACAAGATGCACAAGACCGTGACCGTCGAAGCCACCCCCGAGGTGCTCGGCCAGGTCAAGAAGGTCGCGCATCTGTTGAAGATCGAGGACTAACTTCCCAACCCGTCGCCGGCTCCGGTCGGCGACTGCGCGACTAAAGCGAAAGCGAGTGCATCATGACTTTCAAACTGAACGAACTCCGCGACAACCCCGGGGCCCGCAAGGACCGCATGCGCGTCGGACGCGGCATCGGCTCGGGCAAGGGCAAGACCGGCGGGCGCGGCCAGAAGGGCCAGAAGAGCCGCTCGGGCGTTTCCGTGAAGGGCTTCGAAGGCGGCCAGATGCCGCTCCACATGCGGTTGCCGAAGCGCGGCTTCAACAACATCTTCGCCAAGGATTTCTCCGAAGTGAACCTCGGCATGATCCAGAAGCTGGTCGATGCCGGCACGCTCGCCACCGACGGCGTGATCGACCACGCAGCGCTCAAGGCCGTCGGCCTCGCCCGTGGCGGCAAGGACGGCGTTCGCCTGCTCGGCAAGGGTGACTTCACCGCCAAGCTCAGCTTCAAGGTCGCCGGCGTGTCGAAGGGCGCGCGCGACCTCGTCGAAAAGGCCGGCGGTTCGATCGAAGTGATCGAAGCCAAGGTCAAGTCCGAGCTCGCCGCCGCCAAGAAGGGCAAGGCCCGTCTTGAGCGGATCGCGCACAAGGACGCCAAGAAGGCCGCCGCCAAGGCGTAACATTCGGACGGGGGGCTTAGACAAGCCCTCCGCCTCGCCTATATGGGCGGCGGGGGCGCATTGTTCCGCGCCGCCTTTTTCTTATTTACGGGATCAGCGATGGCATCCGCAGCCGAACAAATGGCGTCCAGCATCAGCCTTGCCAGCTTTGGCAAGGCGACCGAGCTCAAGAAGCGCCTGTGGTTCACCATCGGCGCGCTTGTCCTGTTCCGCTTCCTGTCGTTCGTGCCGATCCCCGGCATCGACCCGCACGCGATGGCCGCGCTCTACCAGACGCAGTCGGGCGGCGTGCTCGACTTCTTCAACACCTTCTCGGGCGGCGCGCTGCAGCGCATGTCGGTCGTCGCGCTTGGCGTGATGCCCTACATCACCGCCTCGATCGTGGTGCAGCTGGGCGCCACCCTCTACCCCTCGTGGCAGGCGCTCAAGAAAGAGGGCGAGACCGGGCGCAAGAAGCTCAACCAGTACACCCGCTATCTCACCGTCCTCCTGACCATCATCCAGGGCTATCTCATTGCCACCGGGCTCGAGGGCCTCGGCGCCAAGCAGGGCATCGCCGCGGTGGTCGACCCCGGCATGCTGTTCCGCGTCGCCGCCACCATTTCCCTCGTCGGCGGCACGCTGTTCCTGATGTGGATCGGCGAGCAGATCACCAGCCGCGGCATCGGCAACGGCGTCAGCCTGATCATCATGGCCGGCATTGTCGCCCGCCTGCCCCAGGCGATCGGCCAATTGCTCGAAGGCGCGCGCACCGGCAGCATGGACGGCCTCCTCGTCCTCGCCATCGTGGTCCTGACCGCGGTGCTGATCCTGTTCATCTGCTTCATGGAGCGCGCCCAGCGGCGGGTCCTCATCCAGTATCCCAAGCGCCAGACCGTGCGCGGCATGCAGCAGGAGCGCAGCCACCTGCCGCTCAAGATCAACACCGCCGGCGTCATCCCGCCGATCTTCGCCTCGTCGCTGCTGCTGATGCCCTTGACCGTCGTCCAGATGCTCGGCGCCCGCGCCCAATCGGGCAGCGCCTCGTCGGAATGGCTGATCACGATCAGCACCTTCCTCCAGCACGGCTCGCCGGCCTATCTCGGGCTCTACGCCTTCGGGATCGTCTTCTTCTGCTTCTTCTACACCGCGGTGCAGTTCAATTCGGAAGAGACCGCCGAGAACCTCAAGCGCCACGGCGGCTTCATCCCCGGCATCCGCCCGGGCAAGGCGACCGAGCATTATTTCGATTATCTCCTCAACCGCATCACCGTCATCGGCGCGGCCTATCTCGTGCTGATCTGCCTCGTTCCCGAGATCCTCTCGTCGCAGGCGGGATTGAACTTCCGCCTTGGCGGGACGAGCCTCCTGATCGTCGTCAACGTGACGATGGACACGGTCAGCCAGATCCAGAGCCACCTCATCGCCCACCAATATGGCGACCTCATCAAGAAGGCGAAGCTCAAGGGCGCCAAGCGCCGCTAGGCCGTTAGGCGATTGACCCGCACGCCGGGCTTCGCTTCAAGGGTGCGAAGAGTTCAGGGGACGACATGGATATCATTCTTCTGGGACCGCCGGGCGCGGGCAAGGGCACCCAGGCCGCGCGGCTTCAGGCCAACCGCGGCATGATCCAGCTGTCGACCGGCGACATGCTGCGCGAAGCCGTCGCCAAGGGCACCCCGGTCGGATTGAAGGCCAAGGCGGTGATGGAAGCCGGCGAGCTCGTCTCCGACGCGATCGTCTCGGCGCTGATCGGCGAGCGGCTCGACAGTGCCGCGCAGGGCGCGATCTTCGACGGCTTTCCGCGCACCCAGCACCAGGCCGAGGCGCTCGAAATGCTCCTCGCCGACCGCGACCGCACCTTGTCCTATGTCATCGAACTGGTGGTCGACGAGGAAGCGCTGGTCGAGCGCATCACTGGCCGCTTCAGCTGCGCCAACTGTGGCGCCAACTACCACGACCATTTCCACCAGCCCAAGGTCGAAGGCACCTGCGACGTCTGCGGCGCCCATGAATTCAAGCGCCGGCCCGACGACAATGAGGCGACGGTCCGCACCCGCATGGCCGAATACCGCGCCAAGACCGCCCCGATCCTCCCCTTCTACGAGGACAAGGGCTTGGTCCGCCGGGTCGACGGCATGGCCAGCGTGGGCGACGTCGCAGCGGCGATCGACGCGATCCTCGACGCCTGATCGCGCGGGATAGGCCAGCGTCCTGCGATAGGTCCGCTTTCCGCCGCAATTGCAGACGTTCGACCGCAGCGTAAAAGAGCATGGATGCGGCAGCTTGGGGCTCGGCCCGCCAAGCGAGCCGTGGTGGAGCAACCGAAACAATGAGCGAACATCACGGAAGCTGCCATTGTGGTCGGATTCGCCTGATCCTCCGCGAAACCCCTGGGGAAGCGGGCGAATGCAATTGTTCGATATGCCGACGCACTGGCGGTCTGTGGCACAGTTGCCCGCCCGACGCGGTTACCGTGGACGGCGAAGCTATTTCGTACCAGCAGGGCGATCGCGCGCTCGACCTGTGGCACTGCCCGACGTGCGGGTGCACGACGCACTGGACGCCGACCGATCCTGCCTACCCGCGCATGGCGGTCAACCTCAGGATGTTCGCTGAGTCGCTATGGCGCGAGTTGCCACGCCGCCTGATCGACGGCGCGAGCTATTAGGCAATCGTCTTTACGTCCGCCGTCCACCCAATTGCCGCCACCAGAAAAGCCTTTCCTACACCCCGCGGCTCATGTCATGCCGATCATGCTCTTTTCCAGCGACGACCGGTCCCTTGCGCGCACGGTACAGGGCGTCACCGAAACACCGTCGTTACCGCGAACATGTGTGAACATTCGCGGGCGCTTCACACCCGGGCGAGGGTGATGAAGCGATAGGCCGGGCGGCCCTCCTCGGCGCCATGCGCCTCGCGCGCGACCTCGCGCCAGTCGGGTCCGCGCGGGTCGGGCATGATCGTGTCGCCGGCGATGTCCCCGACCACCTCGGTCAGTTCGATCCGCTCCGCCAGCGGCAGGAACAGCGCGAAAATCTCGGCGCCCCCGATCACCATGACCGGGTCCGCGCCCGCCACGCGCAGCGCCTCCGCGACCGAATGGACCACTTCCGCCCCCGCCGACCGCCACCCGGCGTCGCGCGTCAGGACGAGATGCCGCCGCCCCGGCAGCAGCCCCGGCAGGCTGTCGAACGTCCGCCGCCCCATCACCATCGCCGACCCCATGGTCAGCGCCTTGAACCGCTTCAAGTCCGCCGGCAGCCGCCACGGCAGCCCGCCATCGCGCCCGATCACGCCATTTTCCGCCCGCGCGACGATCAGGGTGAGGGGAGGGTTCATCGCGCATTCCCTTGCCCGCACGACCGGTTTTTGCAAAGCCCCGCTCGCGGCATTGGACGATAGGACACGGCGATATGGAAGTCGAACTCAGCAGCGAAGCAAAGGACAAGCGGCTGAACCGCTCGGTCGCGCTGACCGTCGTCATTCTCTCGGTCGCGACGGGACTTGGCAACATCAAGGACGGCAACATCGTCCAGGCCATGAGCCAGGCGCAGGCCAACAGCCTCGACCGCTGGAACGAATATCAGGCGACGCGCACCAAGCTGCATATCGTCGAGACCGCGCGGGCAGAGCTTGGCGCCGCGGCGACATCGGCCGGCGCGACCGCGACGCTTGCCGCGTTCGGGGCCGAGAGCGCCAAATACAAGGCCGAAACCCCGCGCCTGGCGCGCGAGGCGAAGGGCTTTGCGGCCGACTATGATGCGCTCAATGTCCACGACGATCAGTTCGACGCCGCCGAAGCCTCGCTGGCCACCGCCATTTCGATCGCCGCTGTCGCCGCGCTGACCGAGAGCTGGATCCCGCTCGTCGCCGCCTGGGTGTTCGGCGCGTTCGGGCTGTTCATGACGCTGTGCGGCTT
>JALYIX010000121.1 GCA_030775565.1 Pseudomonadota bacterium
ACCTCACCGCCCGCGCCACCCCGATCTTGCGCACCGCGCTCGAGGCAGGTCGCGCCGAGATCGCACGGCGCGTCGCCGCCCACCCCAGCGCCGGGCGCACCCACGCCGCGGCCTACGCCTTCCTCGCCGACCAGATTGTCCGCCTCGCCTTCGATTTCGTCACCAACCGCGTCTTCCCCAACGCCAACCCCACGCTTGCCGAACGGGTCGCGCTGGTCGGCCTCGGCGGCACCGGGCGCGGCGAGATGGCGCCCTACAGCGACCTCGACCTGATGATGCTCGTCCCCCCCGGCCGCGCGCCATGGTGCGAGCAGGTGGTCGAGGCGCTGCTCTACATCCTGTGGGACTTGAAGCTGAAGGTCGGCCAGTCGGTCCGCACCCCGTCCGAAGCGATGGCCTTGGCCAAACAGGACATGACCATCCGCACCGCCCTGCTCGAAGCGCGCTATCTGTGGGGCGACGAGAGCCTGTCGAACGAGGCGGCGCTGCGTTTCCGCCGCGACATCGTCACCGGCACCACCCGCGACTTCGTCGCCGCCAAGCTCGCCGAGCGCGACGAACGCCACAAGCGGATGGGCGACAGCCGCTATGTCGTCGAACCCAACGTCAAGGACGGCAAGGGCGGTCTGCGCGACCTCCACACGCTCTACTGGATCGGCAAATATGTCCATGGCGTCAGCGAGCCCGCCGAGCTGGTCGGCGCGGGCCTCCTCACCGCCGAGGAATATCGTCGGTTCGAACGTGCGGAGCGCTTCTTCTGGTCGGTCCGCTGCCAGCTCCACCTCGTCGCCGGCCGCGCCGAGGAGCGCCTCGGCTTCGACAAGCAGCGCGAGATCGCCGCCGCCATGCGCTACGCCGACCGCCCCGGCAAAAGCGCGGTCGAGCGCTTCATGCAATTCTACTTCCTCAACGCCAAGACCGTCGGCGACCTGACCGGCCTGTTCCTCGCCCAGCTCGACGAACAGCTTGCCCGCCAGGGCCGCCGCTTTGCGCTCCCCGCGCTTCGCTTCCGCCGCGCCCCAAAGCTCGATGGCTTCACGGTCGATCGCGGACGGCTGACCATCCCGACCGACGATTTCTTCGAAGGCGATCCCGTGCGCCTGCTCCAGCTGTTCGCGCTCGCCGCGCGTGAAGGCCTGGAGATCCACCCGACCGCGATGCGCGCCGCCGCCCGCGACGCCCGGCTGGTCGACAAGGTGCGCAATGACCCCCGCGCCAACAGTTTCTTCCTCGAGGTACTGACCAATCGCGAACACCCCGACCTCGTCCTGCGCTGGATGAACGAAGCCGGGGTGTTCGGCCGCTTCGTCCCCGACTTCGGCCGCGTCGTCGCGCAGATGCAGTTCGACATGTACCATCATTACACCGTCGACGAGCACAGCATCCGCGCGATCGGCCTGCTCGCCGCGATCGAGCGCGGCGAACTGGTCAAGGATCACCCGCTGGCGACCAAGCTGTTCGCCCAGATCGCCTCGCGCCGTACCCTCTACGTCGCCGTTCTCCTCCACGACATCGCCAAGGGTCGCGGTGGCGACCACAGCGAGCTGGGCGCCGACGTGGCGATGAAGCTGTGCCCGCGCTTCGGGCTCGACGCCGGCGAGACCGAGACCGTTGCCTGGCTCGTGCGCCATCACTTGCTGATGTCGAACACCGCCTTCCGCCGCGACCTTGCCGACCCGCAGACGATCGAGGATTTCATCCGTGTCGTGCAAAGCCCCGAACGGCTGCGCCTGCTCGTCGTATTGACCATCGTCGACATTCGCGCGGTCGGGCCCGGCACCTGGACCGAGTGGAAGCGAAGCCTGATCCGCTCGCTGTTCGAGGCTGCCGAGGAGCGCCTCCGCCTCGGCCACAAGGAGCAGGGGCGCAGCGAGCAGGTCGCCGCGCGCCATGCCGATCTGGCCCGCGCTACCGGCTGGCCCGCGCCGCACGCCAACGAACATGCCGCGCGGCTGCCCGACAGCTACTGGATCGCCGAGCCCCCTGCCTGGCAACTCGCCAATGCCCTGCAGATGGACGTCGCCGACCCCGACGTGCCCAGCGTAGTCGCCGCCGACGACCCGCAGTCCGGAGGTACCAGGGTGAGCGTGTTCGCGCCCGATTCGCCAGGCTTGTTCCACCGCATCGCGGCGGGCCTCGCCGCGGCGGGAGCAAGCATCTTCGACGCGCGCATCCACACCACCAACGACGGCATGGCGCTCGACAATCTCCTCGTTCACGACCGCCAGGGCCGCGCCTATGCCGACCAGCGGCTGCGCGACCGGCTTGTCGCGGCGGTGGTCGAGGCGATCGGCGGGGCGGTGCCGTCACTTCCTCAGCCGGTGGCGGGTCGCGCCGAACCCTTCCGCATCGCCCCGCGCGTGCTCATCGCCGAGGGCGCCTCGCGCCGCACCACGGTGGTCGAAGTCAACGCCCGCGACCGCCCCGCGCTGCTCGCCCGCCTCGCCGGCGCGATTCACGACGCCGGGCTCGTCATCCATTCGGCGCATATCGCGACCTACGGCGAACGCGCGGTCGACGTCTTCTACCTGACCGACGCGGCCGGACAGAAGCTCCGCCCCGCGTCGACCGAATTGTTGCGCAAGCGGCTGCTGGAGGTTGCCGGCCAGCCCGCGGCGTATGCCGAAAGCGCCGTCGCCTGACTCGTCGACCGGGACCAAGCCCAGATATACATCGCGCCGGATCGATGCCATTGATCGCTGCATGAACACGCCGCCGCTTCTCGCCGCGCTCATAGCCGTGACCGGCGGGCAGGCCCGATGAGCGTCGCCTTCCGCCGCGAGAGCGACGAGGAGCATCTCGAGCCGCGCTTCGAGTTGCCGATCCCGCCCGGCCCGAACCTCGTCACGCCGCGCGGACTTGCGCTGATCGAGCACCGCAATGCCGAGCTCGAGGCACTGCTCGCCGCGACCCAGGGGGCAGAGCCGCGCAAGCCGATCCTGCGCGACCTACATTACTGGCGCCAGCGGCTGCTCTCGGCCCAGCTCGCCCCGCGCGCCACGGGGGACCGCGTAGCGATCGGCACCCGGGTCACGATCGACCAGGCCGGGCGCATCCGGACCCTCGGGATCGTCGGCCATGACGAGGCCGATCCGGCGGAGAGCCTGCTGGTCTTCACCGCGCCGCTGGTCCGCGCCTTGCTCGGCGCCGAGGTTGGCGAGGAGCGCGATTTCGGCGGCGGGACGATCGAAATCGTCGGGATCGAACCGCTGCCCGACGACGGGGCTGCGGATCAGGCGAAGCCGGCAGCGCCCTTCAACCGCTGATAGGCCTCGATGACCTCAGCCAGCGCGCGTTCGTGGCTGCGGTCGCCGCCGTTGCGGTCGGGGTGGTAGCGACGAACCAGCTCTGAATAGCGTTGGCGGAGCGCGGTGCGGTCACTGTCGTCCTTGAGCCCGAGGAAGGAGAGTGCGTTTTGCTCGGCGGGGGTGAAGCGATCTGGCTTTCCCCAGCCGCTGCCGCCGGGGCGGGTGGCATCGGCTCGGCGCGTCCGAAAACGCGCAGCAATGGCGTCGAGCGGGTCGTTGAAATCGCTCCACGCCGGGGGCGGGTCGCTGCCGTTATGCCCGAAGGAGCGGCTGTGCCGTTCCCAGCCGGCGATTGGCGACTGGGCGTCCTGAATCTCGTCGGGGCTCATGCCGTGGAAGAAATTATACGACGAGTTGTGCGCCCGAACATGGTCGAGACAAAGATAGCGCCATTGGCCGGGACCGTCGAAGTCGCCAGGAGTGACGGGTGCGCGAAATTCGCCCCGCTCGGCGCAACCCACGACTCCGCAGCGCTCGGCGACTCCCTCGACCCGGCCATGAAATTTCTGATTGCGCGCCGCCACTTAACCTTCAACCTGTGCGATCCTAAAACTGGGCTTATATAGGAGCGATGACCGATCTCGCTACCGGGCCCATTGCGGCCGACATTCGCAGTCGCCTCGAACTGGCGCTCCAGCCGACCGTGCTGGCGCTGGTCGATGAAAGCGCGCTGCATCACGGCCACGCCGGACATGACGGTCGCGGCGAATCGCACTTCAGGCTGGAGATTGAGAGCGCGGCGTTTGCGGGACAATCACGGGTAGCGCGGCAGCGATTGGTCTATGCCGCGCTGGGTCAGCTAATGATCGACCGGGTCCATGCGCTCACCATCCGCGCGCGGGCGCCGGGCGAAGCCTAGCGCTTGACTGCGCGCACCGGCACGGGGGCATTGCAGATATCAACTCCGCCAGCCGGACGTCGGTAGAAGTCGTCCTGGCGATTGGCCCGCTTGGCGATGTAGGCGACGAAGCTTGGGCTGGCAGTGTCCATCACCTCGAACGAGGGGCGCTCGGCAGCCGGGATGTCGGAGGCAAGGCGGATCGCGACGATCGGGACATCGCTCGAGCGTTCCTTGTAGAATCCCAACGCCTCGGTTCCGCGCGGCAAACTGCTCATCTCTTCGATCCCGCCAATCACCCGACCGACGATAGCGATGTTGCGGTCGAGCTGGCGCGGCGCCTGGCCGATGATCGCGTACAGCTCGCCACCTGTGCCGGTATCGGGGAACAGGTCGCGGCCGACCCCGACGGCGCCATAGCAATGTGTCAGGCTGGCTGTTCCGCCGTCAATCGAAACAGGCCAACCGGCGGCGTGCCCGGTGCGAGCGACGTAGCTGTCGCGATAGGGAAAAATGGTGATACGCAGGCCCGCGGCCGGGCGCTCATATTCGGCTGGCGGCTTGGCAATGATCCCGGTTGGCAACTTGCGGTCGTCGTTGTGCCCCCATTGGACGACATAATTATCCTGCACGCGGTAGATCGCCGCGCCATCCCACCAGCGCGAGCGGGCGAGCGCGCGGATGTTTGCGACATGGACTGGCGCAAACGCTGGGGCGAGCTGGATCACGACACGGGCGCCAGATTTGAGATCGAGGACGAGCAGGTCGTCCGGTGGGATTGCATGCCAGGCGGAGGCAGGAGCCTTGGCAACAATGTCGGACGGAGTGACCGGCTTGGGCTGGGCGGCGGCAACGAGCGCGAACAAGGCGAGAATGAGGAAACGCATTGCGCGATGGTGGCGCAATTCCTTGCGCCGGGCTAGACTGGTCTGAACGAACCGCCGCGTGAGGAGAGCGATGATGGCCAAAGGTCAGAAAAAGTCGAACAAGGAGGCGCGCAAGCCCAAGGCCGAAGTCAAGAAGACCATCGCGGCCAACCCCTCAACGCGAAGCTCGACGAGCACCGGGACGATCGGCGACAAGGTCGCCGGGCGCTAGTTTCGCTCCCCTGCCCGGCGAAACACCAGCCGGTGGCGCTGGCCGAGAGCCAGGTCGAAAGTCCGGCGATAGTGCTCGGCAAGCGTCGCCCGAACGATCGCGTAGGTCGCGCGATTGACCCGCTCGAAAGGGGGATCCTCTAGGACGACAACCGCCGGACGGGTGGCCATGATGCGCCGGACTTCCGCCGTCGGCTCGATCCCGAGGGCGGCACTGTTCGCCTCGTTAGCGGTGTCGAGGTGGCCGGGGAAGGCATAGCGGGTGGGCAGGCACGAACCGGTCAGTCGGTAAAGCGCCGGGTAGCCGTCATAGACGTAAAGACAGCCGTGCGGCCCCGGGTTGGCAGCGGCGGCTAACTGCGCGGCGTCGACTTCCACACCGTGCGACCGCTGTTGGGCATGGAGCAGCAATTGGCCGCCCGCGAACACGGCGAGCAGCGTCCCCCACAGGACAAATCGCGATCGCGCGAGTTGGTCAAGACGAGGCGCGGCGGCAATGGCGAGCGGCGCAAGCACCGGCAATCCGTAATGCGTCGAGGGGAAGCTCCCCATGACCAGAATTCCGACCAGCGCGGCCAGCAGCCACAAGCGCAGGAACTCTCGTCGATTCGCGAGGCAGCCGTCGGCGGTCGGCGGTGGGAATGCGGCGCAGGCGAGCAGCGGTGACAGAATG
>JALYIX010000122.1 GCA_030775565.1 Pseudomonadota bacterium
CGGCAGGGGCGTGCTCGCCTCCCCGGCGGTGCGCCAGCGCGCCCGTGACCTCGGGATCGACCTCGCGCAAGTCCGCACCGCCGGCGACCGCGTGCGCCACGCCGACCTCGACGCCTACCTTCTCTACAACGGTGGCGCAGTCTCCGGCTCCGCCCCCAAGCGCGCCGACGAAACCACCAGGGTCGTCGGCCTGCGCCGCAAGATCGCCGAGAACATGGCCGAATCGAAGCGCCGCATCCCGCACTTCACGCTGGTCGAGGAGTTCGACGTCACCGACCTCGAGGCGACCCGCGCGATGATGAACCGCGATCGCGGGGAAAACCCCAAGCTGACCCTGCTCCCGTTCCTGATCACCGCGATGGGCAAGGCGATCGCCGACTGGCCGATGCTCAATGCGACCTTCGACGACGAGGCCATGCAGCTGACGCGGCATGGCGCGATGCACCTCGGCATGGCGACCCAGACCCCGGGCGGGCTGATGGTCCCGGTGATCCGCGATGCCCAAGCCAAGTCGGTGTGGCAGCTCGCGTCCGACATCGCCCGGCTGGCCGACGCGGCCAAGACCGGCAAGGCGACGCGGGAGGAATTGACCGGCTCGACCATCACCCTGTCGAGCCTCGGCCCGATGGGCGGGATCACCTCGACCCCGGTCATCAACCGGCCCGAAGTGGCGATCATCGCGGTCAACAAGGTGCAGTTGCTGCCCGTGATCGTCGACGGCGAGATCGAGGCGCGCAAGCGGATGAACCTGTCGCTCAGCTGCGATCACCGCGTTGTCGACGGGTGGGACGCGGCGAGTTTCCTTGCCGCGATGAAGGCGCTGATCGAGAACCCGATCCGCTTGCTTTCGGCCTGACTCGACGGGCTGACAACGCCGCCGCGGCGGCCTAGGCATTCGATCCAATCAGGAGATCACCATGGCGACGAAGGCACGCGGCTGGGGCACCAATTCGGCGGATGCGCCGCTCGAACCGATGAATTTCGAACGGCGGGCGCTGCGCGACAATGACGTCGCCATCGACATCAGCCACGCCGGGATCTGCCATTCGGACCTTCACACCTGTCGCAACGACTGGGGGGGCACGCGCTATCCGGTCGTGCCCGGGCACGAGATCGTCGGCACGGTCACCGCGGTCGGACCCGACGTCACCCGCCACAAGGTCGGCGACACGGTCGCGGTCGGCTGCATGGTCGACAGCTGCATGGAATGCACCCAGTGCAAGGAGGGGTGGGAGATCTTCTGCGAGAAAGGCAGCGTCGGCACCTACAACGGCAAGGACAAGCAGGACGGGACGCTGACCAAGGGCGGCTATTCGGACCATATCGTCGTGCGCGACCATTTCGTCTGCAAGGTGCCCGCCGGAATGGACGTCGCGCGGGTCGCGCCGCTGCTCTGCGCCGGAATCACGACCTATTCGCCGCTGCGCCAGTATGACGTCGGCGAAGGCACCAAGGTCGGGGTCGTCGGCCTTGGCGGGCTCGGCCATATGGCGGTCAAGCTGGCGGCAGCGATGGGCGCCAACGTCACGATGATCACGACGACGCCGAGCAAGGGCAACGATGCCCGCGAACTGGGGGCGCACGACGTCATCCTGTCGACCGACCCGGAGCAGATGAAGGCGGCGGCGAACCGCTTCGACTTCATCCTCAACACGATTCCCGTGCCGCACGATATCCAGCCCTATCTGCAACTGCTCGGGCGGGCAGGGCGGATGGTGCTGGTCGGGGCGATCGGCCAGATGCCGCAGTATCACAGCTGGCACTTGCTGTCGCACAATCGCGCGGTCGGCGGATCGGCGATCGGGGGAATGCCCGAGACCCAGGAAATGCTCGATTTCTGCGCCGAGCACGGGGTGTATCCGGAATGCGAGACGATCCGCATGGAACAGGTCAACGAGGCCTATGAGCGATTGCTCAAGAACGACGTCCGCTATCGCTTCGTGATCGACATGGGCTCGTTCAAGGCGGAGGCGCCGGCAGCATGAGCGAAGCCGTCGTCCCCGTTCCCGCCGGGTTCGACGCCCGCATCGGCCCGGCTGAACTGGCCGCGCTTCACGAGGCGTTCGCGCGCGATGCGGATGCGTTCTGGCTCGATCAGGCGGGGCGGCTCGACTGGATGGCGGCGCCGACGGTGGCCGGCGACTGCTCGTTCGCCAAGGATGATTTCCACATCCGCTGGTACGCCGATGGGACGCTCAACCTGTCGGTCAACTGCCTCGACCGTCATCTCGCGACCAATAGCGACAAGACCGCGCTGATCTTCGAGGGTGATGAACCGGGCGAGGGGCGGACGTTGACGTACCGCGAATTGTTCGAGGAGACTTGCCGGCTGGCCAACGCGCTCACGTCACGCGGGGTGAAGCGCGGCGACCGGGTGATGATCTACATGCCGATGATCCCCGAAGCCGCGGCGGCAATGCTTGCCTGCGCGCGGATCGGTGCGGTCCACTCAGTCTGCTTCGGCGGGTTCAGCCCCGAGAGCCTTGCCGGCCGAATCGAGGATTGCGGCGCGATCGCGGTGATCACCGCCGACGAGGGCCATCGCGGGGGCAAGGCGATCCCGTTGAAGGCCAATGTCGACAAGGCGCTCGAGGAGAGTCCGGTCGACACGGTGATCGTCGTGCGGCGGACCGGCGGCGACGTGACCATGGTCGAGGGACGCGACCTCGACTGGAGCAAGCTCGGCCCGACGTTCGAGCCCGACTGCCCGGCCGAAGCGATGAACGCCGAAGACCCGCTGTTCATCCTCTACACCTCGGGATCGACCGGCAAGCCCAAGGGCGTGGTCCACAGCACCGGCGGTTATGCGGTATGGGCGGCAGCGACCTTCGACTGGATCTTCGGACCGACCGAGCGCGACATTTTCTGGTGCACCGCCGATGTCGGCTGGATCACCGGGCACAGCTACACCGTCTACGGCCCGCTGATGAACGGCACGACCAGCGTGATGTTCGACGGCGTGATTCATTACCCCGACCATGGCCGCTTGTGGGAAACCATCGACCGGCTCGGCGTGACCATCCTCTACACGGCCCCGACCGCGATCCGCGCGCTCATGCGCGAGGGCGACGAGTGGGTCACCAGGTACAGCCGCGCGTCGCTGCGCCTGCTCGGCACGGTCGGCGAGCCGATCAATCCCGAGGCGTGGGACTGGTATTGGCGGGTGGTCGGCGACAAGCGCTGCCCGGTGACCGATACCTGGTGGCAGACCGAAACCGGCGGGATCCTCATCGCCAACTTGCCCGGCGCGATGGACATGAAGCCGGGCAGCGCGACGCGGCCCTTGCCCGGAATCCAGCCGCTGCTGGTCAACGCCGAGGGGCATGAACTCGGCGGCGCGACCAGCGGCAACCTGTGCCTGCGCGGATCGTGGCCGGGGCAGATGCGCGGCGTGTGGGGCGACGAGGAGCGCTTTTTCCAGACCTATTTCACCGCCTACCCAGGCCTCTATTTCACCAGCGACGGCTGCCGCCGCGACGAGGACGGCTATTACTGGATCACCGGCCGGGTCGACGACGTCATCAACGTTTCGGGCCACCGCATCGGTACCGCCGAAGTGGAGAGCGCGCTGGTCGCCCACCCCAAGGTCGCCGAGGCGGCGGTGGTCGCGGTGCCGCACGAGATCAAGGGCCAGGCGATCTATGCCTTCGTCACCCTGAATACCGGCGTCGAAGGCGACGCCGACCTCGCCAGGGAATTGAACGCGGGCGTGCGCCAGCACATCGGCGCGCTGGCTTCGCCCGAAAGAATTCAGTTCACCCCGTCGCTGCCCAAGACCCGTTCGGGCAAGATCATGCGCCGCATCCTGCGCAAGATCGCCGAGGGGCAGAGCGACGGGTTCGGCGATATCTCGACGCTGGCCGACCCGGGCGTGGTCGATGCGCTGGTCAAGGGACGGGACACTTAACGCGCCGTCCCGCGTTCCCTCCCCATGATCATTCTCGCCGCCGCCGCGCTCAGCGCCGCCTCGCTCAATCCGCTCACCTTTTTCACCGGGGAGAGCCACGGCACGGGCACCATCCGCATCGTGTTCAAGGGCACCCAGCCGCTCCACGTCACCAGCCACGGCCGGCCCGACGGGCATGGCGGGATCGCCCTCGACCAGACCGTCCACCAGGGCAGCGACGCGCCCAAGAACCGCCGCTGGGTGCTTCGTCCCAATTCGCCGACCACGCTGACTGGGACGCTGACCGACGCGTCCGGGCCGGTCACCGGATCGGTCACCGGCAACGCGATGTCGCTCGCCTACCCGATGAAGGGCGGGCTCGCCGCGCGCCAGACGCTGATCCTCCAGCCGGGCGGGCGCGTCCTGCTCAACCACATGACCGTCAAGAAATTCGGGCTGACCGTCGCGACGATCGACGAGCGCATCGTCAAGGACTGACTTGCCTCGCCCGGGCGACCCGCTATCCCTCTCGCCAAGGCAGGGGAGCGTGAATGGCGGGGACGGAGCGGCAATCGGCGTGGGGCATGGCGCGGATCATCACCGCTTCGTCGGCCGGGACCGCGTTCGAATGGTATGATTTCTTCATCTTCGGATCGCTGACGCAGGTCATTTCCAAGACCTTCTTCGCATCGCTTCCGCCGACCGCCTCGCTGATCGCCGCGCTCGGCCTGTTCGCCGCCGGGTTCGCCTTCCGGCCGTTGGGCGCGATCCTGTTCGGCTCGCTCGGCGACCGCATGGGGCGCAAGGGGGCGTTCCTGATCACCGTCAGCCTGATGGGCGGGGCGACCTTCGCCATCGGGCTGCTGCCGACCTACGCCCAGGCCGGGTGGGTCGCGCCGGCGCTGCTCATCTTCCTGCGCATCTGCCAGGGGACGGCATTGGGCGGCGAATATGGCGGGGCGGCGGTCTATGTCGCCGAACATGCGCCCGACATGGGCCGCGGGTTCGCCACCAGCTGGATCCAGTCGTCGGCGGCGTTCGGGCTGGTCGCCGCGCTGGCGGTCATCCTCGTCACGCGTACTTTGCTCGGCGAGGAGGCCTTCGCGGCGTGGGGCTGGCGTCTCCCGTTCCTCGCCTCCGCGATCCTGCTCGGCGTCTCGCTGTTCCTGCGCAGCAAGCTTGCCGAAAGCCCGGCATTCGTCGCGCTGCAGGCGGAGGACAATGTCTCCAAGGCGCCGCTCCGCGAAGCCTTTGCCGACCCGGCGAGCCTCAAGCAGGTCGGGATCGCCTTCTTCGCCTTCATGTGCGCCCAGGGCGCGGTGTGGTATTCGACCTTCTTCTACATCCAGATCTTCCTCGAAAAGATGGTCGGGCTGCCAGGCCGCACCGTCAACGAGGTCGTCATGGTCATGACCCTCGTCTCGGCGCCGCTCTATGTCCTGTTCGGCTGGCTGTCCGACCGGATCGGCCGCAAGCCGGTGATGGTCGCCGGAATGGCGGTCGCGCTGGTCGCCTATTTCCCCGGCTATCACGCCATCGCCGAGGCAGCGAACCCCGCCCTCGTCGCCGCCCAGGCGCGTACCCCGGTGACCGTCGTCACGGATCCCGCGACCTGTTCGGTGCAGTTCGACCCGGCCGGCACCCGCCACTTCGCCAGCGCCTGCGACATCGCCAAGAGCCTGCTTGCCGGATCGGGCATCAGCTACCGCGATACGCGTTCGAGCGACGGCCGCACCGCGATCGCCATCGGCCGCGCGATGGTCCCCGTCCCCGACGGCAGCGCGCTCGACGGCAAGGGGCTGAAGGCGCTCAAGGTTGCGACGGGCGACGCGCTCAAGGCGGCACTGGCCAGCGCCGGCTATCCCGCCGGGGCCGACGTCGCCGGGATCGAGTGGGTTCGGCTGATGAGCTGGCTTTTGCTGTTCACCGCCGCCGCCAGCGCGCTTTACGGGCCGATGGCGGCGGCGCTGGTCGAGATGTTCCCGACGCGCGTGCGCTACACCGCGATGAGCCTGCCCTATCATGTCGGCACCGGCTGGGTCGGCGGATTCCTGCCGGTGACCAGCTTCGCGATCGTCGCGATCACCGGCAATCTCTATGCAGGGCTGTGGTATTCGGTCGTGTTCACGGCGATTTCGGTGGTGACATCGCTGTTGTTATTCAAGGAAACCAGCGGCCAGCCGCTGAACTGAGGGAGCCTGTCTGATGCGTGCCTTGCTGTTGCTTAGCCTGTTGTCGTCGAGCGCCATCGCTGCGGACCTGCCGACCCCGCCCGTCGTGGCGCAGCGCCCGCACGAGGTGCGCGCGCCGTTCGGGGCGGTCCGCAACGACGAATATTACTGGCTGCGCGACGACACGCGCAAGAACCCCGAGATGCTCGGCTATCTGAACGCCGAGAACGGCTACACCGATGCGATGATGGCGCCGCTGAAGCCGCTCCAGGCCAAGCTCTATGGCGAGATCGTCGGTCGCATCAAGCAGGACGACAGCTCGGTCCCCTATCGCGAGGACGGCTATTATTATTACAGCCGCTTTGCCCCCGGCGCCGATTATCCGATCATCGCCCGCCGCAAGGGCGCGCTGACCGCGAAGGAGGAAATCCTCCTCGACCAGCCGAAAATGGCCACGGGCAGCGGCTATTTCGCTGTCGGCGACTTCGCGCCAAGCCGCGACGGCCGCTACATCGCCTATGCCGAGGACAAGGTCGGGCGGCGCCAATATGTTCTCAAGATCCTCGATACGCTCACCGGGCGGACGCTTGCCGACACGGTCAGCAATGTCGAACCCGACCTTGCCTGGGGCTCGGCCGACCAGCTGCTCTACGTCGAAAAGGACCCGGTCACGCTGCAGTCCAAGCGGATCAAGCTCCATACGCTCGGCGTGCCGGCCGCGAGCGATCGCCTGCTCTATGAGGAGAAGGACGACACGTTCAACATCGGCGTGTCGCGCACCGCGTCGGGCCGCTTCGTCTGCGTCACCGCCGAAGCCACGACCATGACCGAGCAGCGCTGCGCCCCGTTCGGCAGCCCCGACCGCATGACCCTGCTCGCGCCGCGCACCAAGGACGTGCTCTACCAGGCCGACAATGCCGCGGGCCGCTGGATCGTCCGGACCAACGCCAATAGCCCCAATTACCAGCTGATGAGCTTTCCCGACGCGGCGCTCGGCAAGCCCTCGTCGGGCTGGACCGCGCTGACCAGCCCGGGCGACTTCATCGACGACTTTGCCGCGTTCGACAGTTTCACCGCGATCGCCGAGCGGCACGACGGCAACAAGCGTCTGCGCCTGCTGTCGCGCGGCGGCAAGTCGACGCTGGTCGACGCCAGCGAGCCCGCTTACCAGATGAGCCTGTCGGCCAACCACGAGGCCGCGACCCCGTGGGTGCGCTATACCTACAACAGCCTCGTCACTCCGACGACGACGCTCGAGTGGAACGCCGCGACGGGCAAGAGCCGCACGCTCAAGGTCCAGCCGGTGCCCGGCTATGACGCGAAGAATTACGTCACCGAGCGGGTCTGGACGACTGCGCGTGACGGCGTGCGGGTGCCGGTCAGCCTGGTCTATCGCAAGGGGTTGAAACGCGACGGCACCGCGCCGCTGTTCCAGTACGCCTATGGCAGCTACGGCATCTCGACCGACCCCGCCTATTCGCTGGCGACGACCAGCCTGCTCGACCGCGGCGTGGTCTATGCCATCGCGCACATCCGCGGCGGGCAGGAGATGGGCCGCCAATGGTTCGACGACGGCCATCTGACCCACAAGATGAACAGCTTCACCGACTTCATCGACGTCACGCGCGATCTTGTCGCCAAGGGCTACGCCGCCAAGGGCCGGGTCGCGGCGCGCGGCGGTAGCGCCGGCGGGCTGCTGATGGGCGGCATCGCCAACATGGCGCCGCAGGATTATGCCGTGATCGTCGCGCAGGTCCCGTTCGTCGACGTGCTGACCACCATGCTCGACTCCTCGATCCCGCTCACCACCAACGAATATGACCAGTGGGGCAACCCCAACAAGGAAGCCGACTACAAGGTCATGGCGGCCTATTCGCCGTACGATAATGTGACCGCGCGCGCCTATCCGGCGATGTTCGTGTCGACCGGGCTGTGGGACAGCCAGGTGCAATATTATGAGCCGACGAAGTGGGTCGCGCGGCTTCGGGCGAAGAAGACCGACAGCAACCCGCTACTGTTCCGGATCAACATGGAGGCCGGCCACGGCGGCAAGTCGGGACGCTTCCGCAGCTATCAGGACCAGGCCGAGATGTTCGCCTTCGTCCTCGACCGGCTCGGCATTCGGAACTAGGTTCGCGAGCAATATTTGAGGAGAGCAGCATGGCCGACGGGAAAAAGAGCAAGAAGAGCAAGGCCGACGCCAAGCCCAAGGGCGACTCCAAGCCCAAGGGCGAGAAGCGGCGGAAGGCGAAGGCGAGCGTCGACGGCGGGGTCGAGGCGCTGACCCGGCTGGTCGATCACCCGCTGGTCACCGACCTGCTCGCGGTCGGCGCGATGGCGGCGGTCGCGGCAATCGCCGAGCATGGCGTCCAGTCCAAGACCGGCGCGGCGGCGGCCGACGGATCGCGCAAGGCGGTCAAGGCGGCGGGCAAGGCCGCGGCGGCGGCGATCGGGCAGCGGCTGCTGAAGGAAGTCGGCGCGTTCGGGGCCAAGGGATCGGCGAAGAAAGCCTAGGGTGTTTTTCCCGCAGTGGTGATCGGTGCCGGGCCGCGCCCCCACCCGGCCAACCCACTCGGTGTATCTTATGGGTTGGCCGGGTGGGGTGCGGGCCGGAACAGTTCACTGAACCAGGACTCTAGCTGCGCAGCAGGGTGATCCGCGCCGGGCCGGTGTCGCGCTCGGCGTCGATCGCCAGGCCCTCGGGCGGCGGGACCGCCTGCTTCTTCATCGTCTCGATCGCCAGCCAGCCGCCGGCCCCGAGCCAGTTCGCGCGGGTGACCGAAGCGATCGTCGCGATGGCCGCCTTGGGCGAATAGGGCGGGTCGGCGAGGATCAGGTCGAACGGCGCCGACGGCGGCAGCTTGAGCGCCGAGGTCAGCCGCACCTCGGCGCGGTCGGTGGCGCCGAGCTTCGCCAGGTTGGCCTGGATGATTTTCACCGCCGCCATGTCGTTCTCGACGAAGGTGACGTGTGCCGCGCCGCGCGACAGGGCCTCCAGCCCGAGTGCCCCGCTCCCCGCGAACAGGTCGGCGCAACGCAGGCCCTCGAAGGTGCCGAGCCGGCTGACCAGCATCGAGAACAGGGTCTCGCGGGTCCGATCGGCGGTCGGGCGGGTGACGTCTCCCGCCGGCGCCGCGATCGGCCGCCCGCGCCACTCCCCGGCAATGATCCTCATACCGCCTTGCGCCCGCCGCGCAGGCTGGCGCGGAACTGGAACAGCATTTCGCGCGGCAGTTCGGCGACGTCGCCGGGCTCCAGCCCCTCGAGCGTGAGTGTCCCGTAGCGCGTCCGGATCAGCCGCGAGACTTGCAGCCCGAGATACGCCAGCACGCGTCGCACTTCGCGGTTCTTGCCCTCGGTCAGCGTCATCTCGATCCAGCAGTTGCGCCCCGTCCGCCGTTCGAGGTTGGCGTTGATCGAGCCATAGCGAATCCCCTCGATCTCGACCCCGTCGGCGAGTTGCTCGAGCTGCTCCTGGCTGACCTCCCCGAACGCCCGCGCGCGGTAGCTGCGCTCGACCCCGGTCGAGGGCAGTTCGAGCTGGCGCTTCAACTCGCCGTCGTTGGTCAACAGCAGCAATCCCTCGGTCATGAAGTCGAGCCGCCCGACCGGGATCAGCCGCGGCAGGCCCTTGGGCAATTTGTCGTAGATCGTCGGCCGCCCCTTGGGATCGAATTCGGCGGTGAGGCACGACGGCGGCTTGTAGAACAGGAACAGGCGCGCCGCCTCGGGCTTGGCCACCGGCTTGCCGTCGACCGTCACCCCGGCCAGGCTCTCGATCACCGTCGCCGGGGTCGTCAGCTTCTCGCCGTCGATCGCCACCCGCCCGTCGGCGATCATCCGCTCGATCTCGCGGCGCGAGGCGATCCCGGCGCGGGCGAGCAGCTTGGCGATGCGCTGCGGTCCGTCGTCGCGCGCCGGTCCGGGCTTTGGTCCCCGGTTCTGGGGCCCACTCTTGTGCGGCCCGCGCGGCTTCGATCCGCGTTCGGCCTGCGTCCCGCCAGTCCCTTTTTCAGGCGGACGCGGCGCGCGCGGCACTGGATCGCGCTTCGTTCGTTGCGGGCCTGTCATCTTTCCTCCTGGGCGGGAACCAAGCGATGCTGTTCGGCAAGCGCAAACAAGTCGTCAAGCGCATCCTGGTCGTCGAGGACGAGCCTCTTACGGCGTTCGACAATGAAAGTCTGATCGAAAGTGCGGGCTATGAAGTGGTCGCCACCCGCGACAATGTCGCCGACGCGCTGGCGACCCTCGACGAGAGTGCGGTCGACCTGATTATCGCCGACGTCAAGCTTAGTGGCGAACGCAGCGGCATCGACCTCGCGCGCGAGGCGGCGCGGCGCGGTGTGCCCGTCCTCTTCGCCACCGGCCGTTGCCCGCCCGAAGCCGCCGCCGTTTCGGTCGGCTGCCTCATGAAACCCTATAGCGACAAGGTGCTGAAGGAGGCGATCCGCGCCGTCGAGGACCATCTGGAAGGCAAGACGCCAAAGCTGCCCAGGGGGCTCGAACTCTTTCCGATCAGCTGATCACCCGGCCAGGTGGCGCCGTTACAGGGCCGCGTCGACCTTGCGGTGGAAATGGGCAACGCCGGCCTCCAGCGTGCCCAGCAGGATCTCGTGGATGAGCCCCGAGTCGAGCCCGCGCTGGCCGAGCGCGGCGGCGCGGAAATCCTCGCCCTCGAAGGTGCCGCCGTCGAGCAGGTCCCAGCTGCGTCGCCAATGCGCCTCGGCCTCATCGGTCCTCGGCTCCTCGGGGATCAGCATCAGGTCCTCGACCAGCGAGTGGCCGACCGACTGCGGCATCGCGATCAGCAAATTGATATAGTCGGGGCTGACGATCACGACCGAGTTGGGGAACAGCTGGTAGGTATAGGTCACCGCGCGGCGCAGCGCCGGCCAGTCGTCGCGGTCGATTTCGGACAGATAGTCGGCGCGACCCACCGCCGCGCGCTGGTGGATCCCCATCTGGTCGGCGACGGTGATCCCGTCGGCGAAGAACGGCGCGATGGTCGCGGCGTGGAGGCGCTGGACATGGTAGCTTTCGAGGAAGGCGTCGATGACGAGCTTCCAGTTGGCCGCGACGTCGTGCGTGCGGCGGCGATAGAGGTGGAGCCCGGCGAGATTGAAGGCATCGAGGTCGGGCGCGAGCGCGGCGGCGTCGGTGAAGTCCGCCGACGGGTCGCGTGCGAACCAGATCAGCCCGCCCGCCTCGATCGAGGCGAACCCGGCAAGCCCATGCGCGCTGCGGTCGAGGCCCGGGAAACTGTCGGCGCGCGGCAGCGAGGCGAGCGCCCCGTCGGCGCGATAGGACCAGGCATGATAGGGACAGACGATCCGCGTCGCCGGCACCGGGCCGGGCTCGTCGAGCAGCCGCGTGCCCCGATGGCGGCAGACATTGGCGAGGACATGGACCTGGCCGTCGCCGTCGCGGCTGACGATCAGCGGGATGCCATAGCCGTCATGGACGACGGCCTGGTTGACGTTGGGCAACAGCGCCGAGGGCCCGAGCAGTAGCGGCAACCGCCCGAACAGGCGGTCCTGCTCCTGCGCGAATCGTGCCGGATCGGTGTAGGAAGCGGCCGGGAGCCGAACGGTTCGATCCCCCGTCGCCGCCTCGCCGCGGGCGAGGGCCTCGGCGAGCGCGCGCTGGCCGGGGGTGGGGCGGGAAGAGCGAAGCGGCGCGTCCATCGCGTCAAACTGCGCCCGACCGCAATGCAACGCAAGTTAAACCCTGCGCCGATCCCGGCGCTCATTCATCTGCGGGCTGGCGTGGTTGGCGCACATGGCTAAGACTGGCCGCACGTGAGGGAGAGACGAATGGCGACGACGACGGCCGAGCCGGTGAAGCGGCCCAAGGGGCTGAAGCTGCTCAAGGCGGCGCTTGGCAATCGCAAGTCGTCGTCGATGCTCGGCTTCGGTTTCTCCTCGGGGCTGCCTTATGCGCTGCTCATCGGGACATTGAACGCGTGGCTCGGCGAGGCCAAGATCAACCTCGCGACGATCGGCGTGCTGTCGTGGATCGGCCTCACTTACTCGTTCAAATTCCTGTGGTCGCCGCTGGTCGACCGGCTCGAGATCCCGCTGCTCAACCGGTTCGGGCGGCGCAAGAGCTGGATCATGCTGTGCCAGGCGGTGATGGTCGGGGCGTTCGTCGCGCTGGCGCTGCCCGACCCGACCCGCAACATCGGCTGGTTCGCGATCTTCGCGGTCATCGCGAGCTTCGCCTCGGCCACGCAGGACGTCGCGGTCGATGCGTGGCGGATCGACGTCGCCGACGAGGAGGTCCCGGTCGAGCTGCTCTCGGCGATCTACCAGTTCGGCTATCGCATCGCCTCGATCGTCGGCGGCGCGCTGGCGCTGGTGCTGGCCGCGCGGATGAGCTGGAGCCTGGTCTATCTGCTGATGGCGGTGGCGATCGGGCTGATGATCATCGTCGCGCTGCTCGCGCCCGACACCGGCCGCCCGCCCAAGGGGCTGATGAACGAGGAATTGAGCCGCGCCGGCGAGGTCGAGCCGCGCGTGCGGCTGATTGCGCTCGCGATCGTCGGGGTATGCTGGGCGTGGGCGATCATCACCATCGCGCGGTTCATGTCGTCGATGCTGGTCATCGCGCCGGGGACCAAGCCGCCCTCGGTCGCCGATTTCACCAAGCATGTCGGGCCGTGGATCATCGTCGCGACGGTGTTCGTGCCGCTGGTCATCGCGGCCACCGTCAACTGGCTCAAGGCGCATGGCCGCAGCGTGATGGCCTCGCCCGACACCGACCATGGCGCGGGACGGACCGCGGCCAACCACATGTATGGCGCGCTGGTCTCGCCGCTCGCCGAACTGTCGGCGCGATTGGGCTGGGGCGTGCTGATCGTGATGGGCTTCATCCTGACCTACGCGCTCTGCTACAATATCTGGTCGAGCTTCGCCTTCCCCTTCTACCTCGATTTCCTCCACTACACGAAGGACGAGGTCGCCTTCGCGTCCAAGGTGTTCGGCATCTTCATGACGATGATCGGGATCAGCCTGGGGGGCTATCTGTTCGCCCGGCTCGGCCGCTTTCCGACCGTCCTGATCGGGGCGATCCTGCCGCCGCTTGGCAACCTCGTCTATGCCGATCTGGCGGAGGGGGGGGCGCATCTCGACATGGTCGGCCATGCGCTCGGGCTCCACGCGCTGGCGGCCTCGCTCGGCAGCGACGACCGCATGGTGCGGCTGCTGATGGCGATCAGCTACGAGAATATCGCCACGGGAATCGCGCTCACCGCGTTCGTCGCCTACCTCTCCAGCATCGTCTCCAAGCGCTTCACGGCGGTTCAATATGCCCTGCTGTCGTCGCTCACCTTCCTCGTCGGCTCGCTCGGCCGGGGGGTCGCGGGCGAGGCGTTCGACAGCTTGGGCTATGCGACGGTGTTCCGCTACACGGCGGCGTTCGGGCTATTGTCGGTGCTGTTCGTGACGCTCGAATGGATCCGGGTCAGTGCCGCCGAGCGCCGTGCTAGTCGGGCAGCTCAAGATTTGCCCGAAGCGCTTCCCCCGCAAGGTACAGCGACCCTGCAATAAGGATCGGCGAGGGGAGCGGGGCGAGCGCCTCCGCGAAACTGTCCGCGGCTCGACCTTGCCACCGGTCGGCAAGCGCGCCGGGGTCATGGCTGGCGTGCCCCGGGACCGGCACGAAGGTCAGGCTGAGCGCGTGTGGCTTGAGCAGCGCGACAATCCCCGCCGCGTCCTTGTTGGCGAGCATGCCGAGGACGAGGTGACGCGGTTCGGACGCGAGATGGGCCGCCAGCGCCGCCGCCGCATCGGCATTGTGCGCGCCGTCGATCATCACGTCGCGGCCAGCCGTCAATGGTCCCGCCGCCAGCTGGTGCAACCGCGCCGGCCAGTCGGCGATCGCGAGCCCGGCGCGAAACTGATCGAGCGAGACGGGGAGGCCGCTCGCCGCCAGCATCTGCCACGCGAGGTTGGCGTTGCGGCGCTGGTGCGCGCCGGGGAGGGCGGGGCGGAGGCTCGCGTCGGGCAGCCAGTCGCGCCCTTCGAGGAGCAGGGTGGTGCCGCGCTCGGTCACCATCGCCTCGATCGCCGCGACGGCTTCCGACACTTGCGCGAGTGCGATCAGCGGCACCCCGGGCGTGGCAATCCCGGCCTTTTCGCGCGCGATTTCGGCGATGCTGTGGCCGAGCCACTGCTGGTGGTCGATGCCGATGCTGGCGATGCCGCACGCCGCGGGCCGGGCGACGACATTGGTCGCGTCGAGCCGCCCGCCGAGCCCGACCTCGAGGATGCAGGCATCGGCGGGACTGCGGGCGAAGGCGAGCAGTGCAGCGGCGGTGGTCACTTCGAAGAAACTGGGAGCGAGGTCGGCGGCGGCGTCGAGGACTTCGGCGAGGAGGGTGGAAAGGTGGCGATCGTCGATCAATCGCCCTGCAACACGAATGCGCTCATTGTAGCGGACGAGGTGCGGGCTGGTGAAGACGTGCGCGGTGAGGCCCGCCGCCTCGATCCCGGCGCGCAGGAAGGCGCAGGTCGAGCCCTTGCCGTTGGTCCCGGCGACGTGAAGCACCGGCGGCAGGCGGTCCTGCGGCCGGCCGAGACGGTCGAGCAGCGTCGTGATCCGCTCGAGCCCCAGGCTGTCCCCGCCGAGCGACAGCGCGGCGAGCCGGTCGAGCTGGTGCTGGACCTCGGGGTCGCTCGAGGTGGCGAAGTCCATCAACCCCTCCCGCGGAAGGGGTGGCTTAGGCAGCCGCCTTCTCCGGCGCGAGATAGTCGATCAACGTCGCCAGCCTTGCCGTCAGTTCGGCGCGATGCACCACCATGTCGATGATGCCATGCTCGAGCAGATATTCCGCGCGCTGGAACCCTTCGGGCAATTTCTCGCGGATGGTCTGCTCGATCACCCGCTGCCCGGCGAACCCGATCAGCGCGCCCGGCTCGGCGATCTGGATGTCGCCGAGCATTGCGTAGGATGCGGTCACCCCGCCCGTCGTCGGGTCGGTCAGGACGACGATGTAGGGCAGCCCGGCCTCCTTGAGCTGGGCCAGCGCGACCGTCGTTCGCGGCATCTGCATCAGCGACAGGATGCCCTCCTGCATCCGCGCGCCGCCCGCGGCGGTGAACAGGAGATAGGGCACGTGCACCTCGATCGCGGCCTTGATCCCGGCGACGATCGCGGCCCCGACCGCAATCCCCATCGAGCCGCCCATGAAGGCGAAATCCTGCACGCCGACGATCACGCCCTGCCCACCGATCGTGCCCCGCGCGGTGACCAGCGCGTCGCGCTCGCTGGTCGCGGCGCGGGCCGCCTTCAACCGGTCGGGATAGCGCTTGGTGTCCTTGAACTTGAGCGGATCCTCGCGCACCTCTGGCGCGGGCAGGATGCGGTATTTCTCGCCGTCGAACAGCATCTCGAAGCGCGCGCGCGGCCCGATCCGGTCGTGATGGTCGCAGCGCGGGCAGACGAAGAGGTTGTCTTCCCACTCCTTGGTGAAGACCATCGACCCGCACTTGCCGCACTTGTGCCACAGCGTGTCGCCGGTCTGGCGCTTGGGCAGGAAGGGGATGCCGTTGCGCACCCGGGTGAGCCAGCTCATGCGAAGTTCCTCATGGCGCGCGGGTTATTCGGCTCAATCGCCATTGTCCACGCCTGCCGCACAAGCGTCAGAGCGAACCCTCGATCGCGCGCAGCGCCGCGGCGGGGTCCTCCGCCGCGGTCACCGGTCGGCCCACCACGAGGATCGAGGCGCCCGCATCCATCGCCGCGCGGGGAGTCATCACGCGCTTCTGGTCCGCGGTGGCGGCATCCTCCGGGCGGATGCCGGGAACGACGAAGAACCCGCCCGGCCACGCCTTGCGTACCGCCGCGACTTCCTGCCCCGAGCAGACGATGCCGTCGAGCCCGGCTTCGCGGGCAAGCGCGGCGAGCCGCTCGACCTGGGCATTGGGGTCGCCGGCAACGCCGATCGAGCCCAGGTCGGCGCGATCGAGGCTGGTCAGGACCGTTACCGCGACGACCTTTGTGCCCGTGGGGGCGGCGGCCTTGGCGTCCTCCATCATTGCCCGGCCACCGGCGGCGTGGACGGTGAGAATGGCGGGCTCGAACGGGCGCAGCGCCATCACCGCTTTGGCCACGGTGTTGGGGATGTCGTGGAACTTCAAGTCGAGGAATATCGGCAGGCCGAGGTGGGCCAGGTCCATCACCCCGGCGCGGCCGTTGCGGCAGAAGAATTCAAGGCCGAGCTTGATGCCCGCGGCGTGACCCTTGACCGCGGTCGCGAGCGCGCGCGCCTGGTCGATGTCGGGCGTGTCGATGGCGACGTAGATCGCGCGGCTCATGGTATCGGCTCGCTGATGACGGTCGGGCTGACCGGTTGGGGTGGTAGTGGACGGACACGAGCGTCGCTGCGCTTGAAGCGCCACAACCGCAGCCGCCACGCGACCATCGTCGGCAACCAGCCGAGCAGGAAGGCGATCAGCAACAGCAGCGGCAGCTTCACATCGGCCTGAAGATTGCCCCACAGGTCGACCGTCACGTCGGTCCAGTTGCGCACCATGAACATGAGCGCGAGCAGCATCAGGAACAACCAGAAGAGGAGGCGCAGGAACCGCATGGTCCGTCCCGCTTAAGCGAGGAGCGGCGCGAACGCCAGTTGCCGACTCCTGTCGTCGCTCGCACCGCTCGCTTTGCCGCACCGCCGGCCCTCCCTCGTTGAGCCGCGCGGTTCCCCCCGCCAAGGCGGACGGGGGCGGAGGTTCATCGTTGGAACGACAGCATATCATTGGGCTCGGCCTGTTTGCCGCGCTCGCCGGCGCAGTGGCGCTGGCCACACCACATCACCGGGCCGACCCGGCGACGCTCGCCCACCGCAAGGCGACGGCGGCGCATCTGAAACTCGCCAAGCTGTCGATCTCGGCGCGGCACGACGTCAATTATGCGCAGCTCGACGAGCGCTTGAAGCAGATGGTCGCCAAGCCGGCGATGGTCGGGCTGTCGGTCGGCGTGTTCGAGAATGGCCGGATCACCTTCCTCGCCGGCTATGGCGAGACTGCGCATGGCACGGGCGATCCCGTCACCCCCGAGACCGTGTTCCGCTGGGCGAGCTGCTCGAAGGGCGTGGCGGGAACGATGATGGCCAAGCTCGCCGAGCAAGGGAAGGTCGACCTCAACGCGCCGATTGCGGCCTATGGCGGGAGCATGCGGCTGCCCAATGGCAACGAGCAGCGCGCGACGGTCACCGACCTGCTCAGCCACCGCCTCGGCATCTACCGCGACGCCTATGACAACAAGCTCGAGGAGGGCGCTAGTCCCTACGTTCTTCGCGCCAGCCTTGGCCAGCTGAGCGCGGTATGCCAGCCCGGCACTTGCTGGAACTACGAAAATGTCGCGTTCGACCAGTCGAGCGAGATCGTCTCGCGCGTCATGGGCATGCCCTATCCGCAAGCCGTTCAACGCACCCTGTTCGACCCGATCGGGATGAGTTCGGCGAGCGTTACCCGCGATGGGATCATGAGCGCCAAAAGCTGGGCCAGGCCGCACAACGCGGGGCGCCGCACGCTCGAACTGCTCGATACTTACTACAAGGTCCCCGGTGCGGCGGGCGTCAACAGCAATATCAAGGACATGACGTTGTGGGCGATCGCGCAGGCCGGTGGCATGCCCGATGTGCTGTCACCCAAATTGCTCGACACGGTCCACGCGCCGCTGGTCCGCACCCCGGTCGAACTGTCGCGGATGCGCAAATTCCTCGAGCGGCTGCGCGATCCTTATTACGGGCTTGGCTGGCGCTCCTATACCTACGCCGGGCATCACCTCGTCGGGCATCGTGGCGGGGTGCGCGGCTATCGCTCGCTGATCCTGTTCGACCCCGTGCTCAAGAGCGGCGTGGTCGCCTTGTGGAACAGCGACACCAACCAGCCGGGCGGGCTCGAGTTCGAGGTGATGGACATGCTCTACCACCTCCCGTTCCGCGACTGGATGGAGCTCCGCACGGGGACGCCGACGGTGGTGGCGGACTCGCCCGAGGACGCCAGTTCGGGGTCCCCGGGCTAGCCGGGTCAGCTTTGCGTCAGCGGGATGGCGCTGCGCTGGTCGGCAGGGTCGTAGGCATCCTCGTCGCGCAAGGTCCCGGTGAGGAAGCCAAGCACATCGCGGCCGAGCCGGTCCTTGTCGGTCGCGAACAGGCCGTGCGCCGAGCCGTCATATTCAATCAGCCTGGCGCCGGGCACTTGCGCCGCGACGACGCGGCCGGTGGCGTCGATCGGCACCGTCTTGTCGGCCGTCCCGTGGATCACCAGCGTCGGCACGGTGAAGCTTGCAAGGTCGGGGCGGAAGTCGGTCGTGGCGAAGGCATGCGCGGCGGCTAGGGTGGGTTTCAATCCGGCCATCGCGGTCTGGCGGCGCGCATCCTCGAGCACTTCATCGCTGACCGGCGACGACAGCGCGCCGACCCCGAAGAAGTCCTTGAAGAAGCCTTTGAAGAAGTGCGCGCGGTCCTTTTTCATGCCGGCGGTCATGTCGTCGAAGGTCGCCGTGGGGACGCCGTTCGGGTTGTCGTCGGTCTTCGTCATGTAGGGCACCACCGACGAGATCAGCACCGCCTTCGAGACGCGATGCGCGCCCTGCTTGGTGAGGAAGCGCGCGACTTCGCCGCCGCCCATCGAAAAGCCGACCAGCGCGACAGGCTCGGCGATCCCGGCATGTTCGAGGATCGCGGCGACATCGTCGGCGAGCGTGTCATAGTCATAGCCGTTCCACGGCTGGTCCGACCGGCCGAAACCGCGCCGGTCGGGAACGATCGCGCGCATGTCGTTGTCAGCGAGCAGCATTGCGGTATCGTCGAAGCTGTCCCCCGTCAGTGGCCAGCCGTGGAGCAGGACGACCGGCGCGCCGCGTCCCCAGTCCTTGTAATAGAGGTGGGTGCCATCCTTGGCTTTGGCGTAGGGCATGGGAAACTCCTGAGACTGGGCGGTCCGGAAACGGACTCGCTGCTTCCGACCAAACGAAGCACGACCCGCGACGTTGCTCGCTTCGTCCCGGCATGGGTCGCGACAGAAGGAGGAACGCGGCGCTGCTGGCCGGGTTGAACCGGCAACCCATTGCAACGGAGTTTCGCGCGATGACCCCCGACCAGGACCAGCTCGAGCGGCCCGCCGCCCAAGCCGAACAAGTGCAGCCGATGATCCACGAGGATGCGCTGCCCGGTCACGAAAGCCAGCTCGAGCCCAAGCCCGACTGGGCGCCGCGCTACCCGGGGTCGGGACGGCTCGCCGGCAAGGTCGCGATCGTGACCGGCGCCGACAGCGGCATCGGCCGCGCTGTCGCCGCATTGTTCGCTCGCGAGGGGGCGGACATCGCGATCGCCTATCTGTGCGAACATGACGACGCCGCCGAGACGAGGCGGATCGTCGAAGCCGAGGGTCGCAAGGCGATCACGATCCCGGGCGACCTTGGCGACAAGGCGCATTGCGACGCGGTCGTGGCGGAGACGGTCGGGAAACTCGGTCGCCTCGACGTGCTGGTCAACAACGCCGGGGAGCAGCACCCCGACAAGGACATCCGCGACATCAGCGAGGAGCAACTGAAGCGCACCTTCCAGTCGAACATCTACTCGATGTTCTTCATGGTCCAGGCCGCGCTGCCGCACCTCGAGGAGGGGTCGGCGATCGTCAACTGCACCTCGATCACCATGTACCAGGGCGCCGAGGAACTGCTCGACTACAGCTCGACCAAGGGGGCGATAACCGCCTTCACCCGGTCGCTGTCGCAGAATCTCGTCGGCAAGGGCATTCGCGTCAACGGGGTGGCCCCGGGACCGATCTGGACCCCGCTCAACCCGATGGGCGGGGCAAGCAAGGAGAAGCTCGAGACGTTCGGACAGACCACGCCGATGAAGCGCCCCGGCCAGCCCAACGAAGTCGCGCCGGCCTTCCTGTTCCTGGCCTGCGACGACTCTTCCTACATGGCCGGACAGGTGCTGCATCCTAATGGCGGGACGGTCGTTAACGGCTGATATTGAACCAGAAAAAAGAGGAAAACACCATGGCCGACACCCAGGATGCCGTTGCACTGCTCAAGGCCGACCACGAGAAGGTCGCCGGCCTGTTCGAACAATTCGAAAAGGCCAGCGGCGAAGGTCGCAAGCAGAAGCTGGCGTTGGAGATTTGCAAGGAGCTCACGGTTCACTCGAAGATCGAGGAGGAGATTTTCTATCCGGCCTGCGAGGGCAAGGTCGACGAGGCTGACTTGAAGGAAGCCTATGTCGAGCATGACGGCGCCAAGGTGCTGATCGCCGAGATCGAGAAGGGTGCCCCGTCGGACGAGTATTACGACGCCAAGGTCAAGGTCCTGCAGGAGCAGATCGAGCATCATGTCGAGGAAGAGGAGAAGCGCCTCGTCGGGATCTTCAGCCAGGCCAAGCGCAACGGCGTCGACATGGACGCGCTTGGCGAGCAGCTCGCAACGCGCAAGGCCGAGCTCATGGCCGAGATCGGCAAGGGCCCGCTGCCGACGCCCGAACTGACGACGATGAGCTCGACCACGATCTAGCGGACCGAGCCCCGATGCCGTCCCTGCGACCTGGCAGGGGCGGCGTTGCGCTCAAGGGCGCGCAGCTTCCTTCTCCGCCTGGCACATCGCGAAGGCGAGTGCCGCCTTCTCCTTGCGGTGCGACAGGTAGCGCATCAGCATTCCGAGGATCGATGCCGCCATCCCGGTGATGAGCGCGACCGACTTCACCTGAGCCTGGTCAGGCCTCAGCCATCCGGCAAGCCCAAGCAGAAGCACCGAAACACTCGAGATCAGATAGCCGACACTCTTCATCCCGGCATCCCATAGGCTTGGCGCCGCCCGATCTAGCGCGAAGCGACCCGGGTCGAGTCCACGCCATCGCGGCCATAGACATCGTCGACAAACGCCAGTTCGCCCGACTGGGGCTGCGCGGTCAGATAGGTCAGGAACACCGGCACGCCCTGCGCGAGGCGGACCTGCTGTTCCGGCGCGC
>JALYIX010000123.1 GCA_030775565.1 Pseudomonadota bacterium
CTGGTGGTTTCGTCGGCGCGCTTGGGGGCGGAGCCAGCGATGCTGCCGCCATTGTAAAGCAGATAGGCATCGAGGTCGGCGTGGCGCACGCGGTCGCTCGTCGTCTTCACCTGGCCAAGCTCGATCCCGAGGTCACGCGCGCGCTGGCGCACCGCAGGGGAGGCGAGCACGCCCCTGCCGCCTGCCGATGGGGTCGGGGACGGCGGCGGGGAGTCGACCGCCACGGGCCGATGGTCTTGCGCGGGAACCGGTTCCTCTCGCCCAGCCTGGTCCGCAGGCGGGACGGGGACCGCGTCGCTGTCGGTCGCACTGACCGGAAACGCCTGCGCCATCGCCGCGCTTGGATGGACCGCGCCGTCGCCGAGCGGCTGCTCGTCCTTGCTCTCGACCGCCGCGACCTCCGCCTCGGTTTCGATCTCGACCAGCACCGACCCGATCGCGACCTGGTCGCCGACCTCGCCCGCCAATTTGCGCACAACCCCGGCAACCGGCGACTCCATCTCGACCGTCGCCTTGTCGGTCATCATGTCGGCAAGCTGCGCATCCTCCTCGATGCGGTCGCCGACGGCGACGTGCCAGGCGACGATCTCGGCCTCGGCGATGCCTTCGCCGATGTCGGGGAGCTTGAACTTGAATATCGCCATCGTCAGCTTTCCAGCACCTGCTTGAGCGCGTTCTTCATCCTGAGCGGGCCCGGGAAATAGACCCATTCATAGGCATGGGGATAGGGCGTGTCCCACCCCGCGACGCGCACCACCGGCGCCTCGAGATGATAGAAGCAGCGTTCCTGCACCAGCGCCGCCAATTCCGCGCCGAACCCACTCGTCCGCGTCGCTTCCTGCACCACCAGGCAGCGCCCGGTCTTCTCGACCGAGGCCTCGATCGTGTCGATGTCGAGCGGCAGCAGCGTGCGCAGGTCGATCACTTCGGCGTCGACCCCATTCTCCTCGGCGGCGGCAAGCGCGACATGGACCATCGTGCCATAGGCGAGGATGGTCACCGCTTCGCCGGCGCGAACGATGTTGGCCTTGCCCAGGGGTACGGTGTAATAATCGTCGGGGACCTCGCTCATCGGGTGCTTGGCCCACGGCGTCACCGGACGATCATGATGCCCGTCGAACGGGCCGTTGTAGATCCGCTTGGGCTCGAAGAAGACCACCGGGTCGGGATCCTCGATCGCGGCGATGAGCAGGCCCTTGGCGTCATAGGGGTTCGACGGAATGACCGTCTTCAATCCCGACACATGGGTGAACAGCGCCTCGACCGACTGGCTATGCGTCTGCCCGCCGAAAATGCCCCCGCCATAGGGCGAGCGAATGACCATCGGCATCGTCCACTCGCCCGCCGTGCGATAGCGCATCCGCGCCACTTCGCTGACGATCTGGTCGTAGCCGGGGTAGATATAGTCGGCGAACTGGATTTCGATCACCGGCTTCAGCCCATAGGCGGCCATCCCGACCGCGGTGCCGACGATCCCGGCCTCCGAAATCGGCGCGTCGAAGCAGCGGGTCTTGCCGAACTCCTTCTGCAGCCCCTCGGTGACGCGGAACACCCCGCCGAAATATCCCGCATCCTCGCCATAGACGACGACGTCGGGGTCGCGGCGCATCATCACGCGGTGGGCGTCGTTGATCGCCTGGATCATGTTCCTCGTCGTCATGAGACGTCGTGCCCCAGAAACTCGCGCGCCTCGCCCAGCGCCTGCTCGCGCTGTTCCTTGAGGTGCCAGGGCGTGTCCTCGAACACATCCTCGAACATCGACCCGATCCGCTCGAAGCCCTGCTGCGGCAGCACGCCATTGGTCTCGGCCAGCTTCTGCGCGGCGCGGACCTCGGCGTCGATCTGCTTGTCGAGCGCGCCGTCGCGCTCGTCGTCCCACTCGCCAAGCGTGACGAGGTGCGCCGTCAGCCGCGCGATCGGGTCGCCGAGCGGCCACGCCCCCGCCTCCCCCGCCGGCCGGTAGCCGGTCGGATCGTCCGAGGTCGAATGCCCCTCGGCGCGATAGGTGAAATACTCGATCAGCGTCGGCCCATGGTTCGACCGCGCGCGGTCCGCCGCCCAGCGCGTCGCGGCATAGACCGCCAGCGCGTCATTGCCATCGACCCTCAACCCGGCGATGCCATAGCCCACCGCGCGCGCCGCAAAGGTCGCCTGCTCGGCCCCGGCGATCCCCGAAAAACTCGAAATCGCCCACTGGTTGTTGACCACCGCCAAAATCACCGGCGCCTGGTACACCGCGGCGAAGGTCAGCGCGGCGTGGAAGTCGCCCTCGGCAGTCGCGCCCTCGCCGGTCCAGCCCATCGCGATCCGGCTGTCGCCCTTGATCGCGCTTGCCATCGCCCAGCCGACCGCCTGCGGATATTGAGTCGCGAGATTGCCCGAAATCGAGAAGAAGCCATGCTCGCGGTCCGAATACATGATCGGCAGCTGGCGCCCGTGGAGCGGATCGGCGGCGTTCGAGTAAATCTGGTTCATCATCGTCGCCAGCGGATAGCCGCGCGCGACGAGCAGTCCCTGCTGGCGATAGGTCGGGAAGCACATGTCGTCGCGGTCGAGCGCATGCGCCGCGGCCACCGCGATCGCCTCCTCGCCGGTGCATTTCATGTAGAAGCTGGTCTTGCCCTGCCGCTGGGCGCGATACATGCGGTCGTCAAACACCCGCACCGTCTTCATGTGGCGCAGCATGACACGCAGCGTGTCGGGCGAGAGGCGCGGGTTCCACGCCCCGACCGCCTGGCCATCCTCGTCGAGCACGCGGACCAGGCCCCTCGTTAGCGCATGGCTCTCGCTCGCCGGCGCCGCGACATCGGGACGCGCCGCCGCCCCCGCGGCTGGCACCACCAGCCGCGAAAAGTCGGGCGCGTCGCCGGGCCGATAATTCGGCTCGGGCACATGCAGGGCAAGCGACGGCCGGTTGGCCCGCTCCGCTGATTCGTGCATCCTCATCCTTCCACCCGGCTCCTGGCGAAACTCTAGCCGGTCGATTTGCCGCCGTGAATAGCGCCGGGCGCGATAGTTACAAGCGCAACGATTTGGTCGAACCGAGCCGGTCGTTTAACACAGGGCAATTGACCCGCCGACATGGTCACGGATAGGGCCCGAAAATGTCAAATGATTCAACCAGCTTCCCCGACCGGCTGTCGCTCGATCCGCGCAGTCCCCATTTCAACGGCGACCTCCTCCAGAAGGGGGTTCGAATCAACTTCAACGGGGTCGAGAAGACCAACGTCGAGGAATATTGCATTTCGGAAGGGTGGATCGCGGTCGCCGCCGGCCGCAGCCGCGACCGCAACGGCAACCCGATGACCTTGAAGCTCAAGGGCAAGGTCGAACCCTTCTTCACCGAGCGCGCGCCGACCGACGACGCGCCCCCGGTGGAGACTGACGAAGCCTAAGCCGCCGAGGCGCGCTGCTTCGTGCGGTAATCGTTGAGCAGCTTGAGGCCGTAGCCCGCCGCCAGCAGCAGCGCGAGCGGCTTGGCCCCGCGCCGGGCAACGGCGGCGGTCGCGACCCCGCCGAGCGCACCACTCGCCCCGCGATTGCCGCGCGCGAACATTTTCTCGCCGACATAAGCGGCCAACAACTTCCCGAACATGTTGATTTCCTTCGATTGCGATCGTTGGAAGCGAAACCCTTGCGGCCTGCCGGCGGTTCCGGCGCGCGCGGTCAGGCGAAGTTGGCACGATGCACCAACTGCTGGTGGAAATTTCCGCCACCGCCCCGCTTTCAACGTCGTTCCCAACAAATATTCGGCGCAAATCCGGGTTTGGCACGGTCCGTGAATATCCCTTTGCATCGGCCGGCGCCGTTGCCGTCCGCCAAAAGGGAGATTTTTCAGATGTTCGCTCGCTTCACCTTCCAGCGCCAGCTCGCGGTTTTCGCCGCGGCCCTGCTGATGAGCACGATTGCGGTTGGCGCCGCCGTCGGCCCCGGCACAGCCGATGCCCGCCCGCTCGTCGCCGTGACCTATGCCTGACTTCACCCTGGAGCCGATCGCGGCGGTGGCGCCGGTGCGGGTGACCCGCATCGCCCCGCCGTCCGATCCGGCGACCACGCGGCCGCGCTTCGCACCGCTGGCGATGCTGTCGGGTCCGGTGTTCAGCCGGGCGCGCGACATCATCGCCGCCAACATGACCGAATTGCTCGACCGGGCCGAGGACCCCGCGCGGATGATCCGCGTCATCATCCTCGAGATGGAGGAAACGCTGGTCGAGGTCCGCGCCACCGCCGCCCGGACCATCGCCGACATGAAGGAGATGGGCCGCGCCCTCGTCCGTCTCGAGCAGATCGAGACCGGCTGGACCGACAAGGCCGAACTTGCGTTGGCCAAGGGCCGCGACGATCTCGCCCGCGCCGCACTTCATGAGCGCGGCCAGGCCGCCGACATGGCGCAAGGACTTCGCGCCGAAATCGACGGGCTCACCGCAACGCTCAAATCCTACGAGGCCGACATCGCCCGGCTGCAGGGCAAGCTG
>JALYIX010000124.1 GCA_030775565.1 Pseudomonadota bacterium
GCGTGCTCCCAGGCAATGTCGGCATTCGCGTCAACAATATCGCCGGGGGCGTGTCGGCGCAGCCACTCGGCGTTGGCTGGTACTTCGCCCCGCCGGGGACGCATATCTACGAATATCCGGTCTAAACGCGGACCTACACCTGGACTGCGTCTCAGCACGAGCAGAACGAGATCGACGAGAGCTTCAACTTCCAGGACAAGAATGGCTTGGCGCTGCGGGCCGACATTGCGGTCGCTTATCACGTCGACCCGACCCGCGCGCCGATCCTGTTCCAGCGTTACCGCGCCGACATGGACGCGATCATCAGCGGGCCCTTACGCAATGCCATCCGCAACGCCATCGTCGAGCGCGCCTCGCAGCTCGGCGTCGAGCAAATCTATGGTCCGCAGAAGGCGGCGCTGGTCAATCAGGCGCTGAAGGACGTGCAGCACTATTTCACCCCGGTCGGCCTGCAGGTCGAGCAGCTTTACTGGGCGGGCAACATCATCGTTCCCGATGCGGTATTGAACCAGATCAACGCCAAGATCGCCAACGAGCAGGCGGCGCTCGTCGCGCAGGCCAATATCGCGACGGCACGCGCCAACGCCGATGCCCGCGTCGCCAAGGCCGAGGGCGATGCCAAGTCGATCCAGGTCGAGGCGGAGGCGATCCGCACCAATCCCGAGATCGTCACGCTGCGTGCCGTCGAGAAATGGGACGGCCATCTGCCGACCTATACGGGCGGCTCCGCCCCGCTACCGTTCATCAATGTAAAATAGCTCAGGTTGCGAACAGCTGGCCGAGGTCGGCGAAGGCCTTGAACTCGAGCGCATTGCCCGAGCCGTCGAGCAGGAACATCGTCGCCTGCTCGCCGGGCTCACCCTTGAAGCGAATATGCGGGGCGATGACGAAGTCGGTGTCCGCCGCGGTCAGCCGCGCGGCCAGCGCCTCGAACTGCGCCATGCCGAGCACGACGCCGAAGTGCGGGACCGGCACCGCGTCGCCGTCGACCTCATTGCGATGCGCCGGACGCGCGGCGGCGCTGGGATCGAGATGGGCGACGATCTGGTGGCCGAAGAAGTCATAATCGACCCACGCCGGCGCGCTGCGGCCTTCGGTCAGACCGAGAACGCCGCCGTAAAAGGCGCGCGCGGCGGCGATGTCGTGGACGGGAAAAGCGAGGTGGAACGGCGGAAGGGTCATGCACCGGTCATACTCCCGCATCTCTCACAAACCAGCCCGTTTCATCCCTCGCGACCTGGTTCGATGCTTGCGCGTCGGAGCGCCCGCCTATTTCAGCGCCTCGCCCATCTGCTTGTGCCGCGCGTCCATGCTGGCGAACTTCTGGACGTAGGCCTTGATCTGCGGAACCTGCGTGTTCTTCGATTCCTTGGCGAAGCTCTTCTCGTCGTCCGCGTTGATGCGCGTGATCTCGTCGACATACATCTTGTCGAAGTCGGTACCCGACAACCCCTTGAGCTTGTCCAGCTTGGCCTGGTCAGCGGACGCCAGCCCGGGAGGAACCGCGACACCCTCGGCCTTGGTGAGCTTCATCAGCGCCGGATTGGCCTGCGCGTGATCGGCAACGATCTTCTTGGCATAAGTCCGGATCGCCGGCTTGGTCGCCTTGGTGGCGGCTAGCTTGGCGATGGCGATCTCGTATTGCGCGCCCTGGCCCTCGTCCATCAGGAAGCTGCGGTCGGCGTCGGTCGGCGCGGCAGCCAATGCGGCCGGGCCGGTCAGCAGGGTGAAGGTAATCACAGCATGACGAAGTTGCATGGATCATCTCCTGTCTAAGTTGCGGACGTTGGAACGCAGTAGCGGCGGTACGGGTCCAAGCGAGGTGCCAGCGGCACGGTGCCGCCCGTCGCCCCTTGACCGGCACGGCACGAACGCGGCACGGTACGGCATCATATCGAGGCGAGCGGCAGTTCTCCGACTGCGCGTTGCGCGAGGGGAAATCTGAATGAATTGGCGCATCAAGTCGCTCGATAATATCCTCGCCACCGCCGAAAAGAAGCCGTTGACGCGCACCCTGGGAGCCTTCCAGCTTACCATGCTGGGCATCGGCGGCACGATCGGCACCGGCATCTTCGTGCTCACCGCGACCGCGGCGACCAAGGCGGGCCCGGCGATGATGATCAGTTTCGCCATCGCCGGGCTGGTCTGTTTCCTGACCGCGCTCGCTTACTCCGAACTGGCGGCGATGATCCCGGTGTCGGGGTCGGCGTACACCTTCAGCTATGCGACGTTCGGCGAGGTCGCGGCATGGGTCGTCGGCTGGGCGCTGGTGCTCGAATATGCGATCGCCTCGAGCGCGGTCGCGGTCGGCTGGTCGGGCTATATGGTCGGGCTCGCCAACCGCTTTTTCAACGTCACCATCTCGAATACCTGGGTACACGGGCCGTTCGACAAGGCCCCGGGAATTATCAATCTGCCAGCGATGTTCATCGGGCTTGCAGTGGCGTCGCTGCTGCTCGTCGGCACCAAGGAGAGCGCCCGCCTGAACTCGGTGCTGGTGATGATCAAGATACTGACGCTGTGCATGTTCCTTGTGCTGGCCCTGCCGCACATGGAGGCCGCCAACTTCCACCCGTTCATGCCGAACGGCTTTTTCGCGCACGAGATTCCGAACCCGTTCAAAGGCGGGGAGATGATCTCGGTCGGCGTCTCGGCAGCGGCGGCGACGATCTTCTTCGCTTTCGTCGGCTTCGATTCGGTGTCGACCGCGGCCGAGGAGACGATCAACCCCAACCGTAACATCCCGATCGGGCTGATGGGCGCGCTCGGCGTCTCGACGGTGCTGTACATGCTCGTCGCCGCCGCCGCGACCGGTTCCGCCGGCGCGCAGCCGACCGGCGCGCTGGCGCAGTCGAACGAGGCGCTCGCCTATGTGTTGCGCTATGTCGGCTTCCCCTGGGCGGGCAACCTGCTGGCGATCGCCGCGGGCATCGCGCTACCGTCGGTCATCCTCGCGCTGATGTACGGCCAGACGCGCATCTTCTTTGTTATGGCCCGAGATGGCCTGCTGCCGCCGATTTTGTCGCGTATTCACCCGCGCTTCCATACGCCCCATATCATCACCATGGTGACCGGGGTGTTCGTCGCGGTGTTCGCGTCGATCTTCCCGGTCGAAAGCCTTGCCGACATCTCGAACTCGGGGACCTTGCTGGCCTTCCTCGCGGTCGCGGTCGGAGTCATGGTGCTAAGGGTCCGCCAACCCGACCGCCGTCGCCCGTTCCGCACGCCGGTGGTCTGGGTCACCGCGCCGCTCGCCGCGGCGGGCTGCGGTTTCCTGTTCTTCTCGCTGTCGAACTACACGCTGATGCTGTTCGTCGGCTGGGCCGCGATCGGGCTGGTGATTTATTTTCTATATGGCCGGACCCGCTCGAACGTTGCGCGCGGCGTGCTCGATTCGGGCGATGACGGCCTGCCGGCGGCGGTGGTCGCGCCCGGAGTCTAGCCCAGCCGCTTGCTGACCAGCGCTGCCAGGTCGCGCTCGCTGCGGGCGCCGTAATGCGAGATGATCTCCGCCGCCGCAATGCCGCCCTGCCGGGCGCAATCGGCGAGCGGCCGCCCGCGTACCATGCCGCTGAGGAAGCCCGCCGCGAACAGGTCGCCCGCGCCGGTGGTGTCGACGACCGCGCTGACCGGCTCGGCGGCGACGGCATGCCGCTCGCCGTTCGCCAGCACGATCGCCCCCTTCTCGGAGCGCGTGACGACCGCAATCGTGGCCCGAGCCGCGAGCGCGTCCATCGCGGCATTCAGGTCGGTGGTCTCGAACAGCGCCAGCACTTCGTTCTCATTGCCGAACATCACGTCGACGTGACCGTCCAGCAGCGCGCGGAAGTCGCCACGGTGACCGTTGACGCAGAACACGTCGGATAATGTCAGCGCCACCTTGCGCCCGGCCGCGCGCGCGATCTCGATCGCCTTGCGCATCGCCGCACGGGGGTGCAGCGGGTCCCACAGATAGCCTTCGAGATACAGCACGGCCGACGCGCGCACCATATCGGCGTCGATATCGGCTTCGCTGAGTTCCTGCGTCGCGCCCAGATAGGTGCTCATCGTGCGATCGCCGTCGGGCGTCACATAGACGAGGCACCGCCCCGTCGGTGGGCCGTCGTGGAGCGGTGCGGTGGCGAAATGCACTCCCGCGGCGCGGATGTCATGCGCGAACACCTCGCCGAGCTGGTCGGCGGCGACCCGCCCGACGAAAGCCGGCGCGCCGCCCATCGCCGCGACCCCGGCGACGGTGTTCGCCGCCGAGCCACCCGAAATCTCGCGTCCCGTCCCCATCAGCGCATACAGCCGCTCGGCTTCGTCAGCCCCGATCAGCCGCATCGAGCCCTTGGGGATGTCATTCGAAACTAGCCACGTCGGCTCGCCGATCGCGATGACGTCGACCAGTGCATTGCCGATCGCCAATACGTCATAGCGGGGAGCCGCAGGGGTGTTGGTCATCATGTCGTCCCGGATTATGTCGCGGCCACCGGGTAGCGGCTCGCTCCCCGCGCCGCAACACGCTACACGGCGGCGGATGGCAAGTGCTCTCGCCCTGAGCTTCGCGCAGCTACGCGACCCCGTGCACCGCAAGGTGCTGTGGCGCGCTATGGCTGTGACCGTGCTGCTGTTCACGGCGCTGTGGTGGGGCTGCGAGCGGCTGCTTGCCGGGCTCGATACCAGCGGCTTGCCGGCGTGGGCGGCTAGCGCCTGGGCCGATGGCGGGGCGCTGCTCGGGGCGCTGGTGGTCCTGCCGCTGTTGATCCCATTGTTCGCGGCGACCGCGACCGGCATCGCTGAAATCTGGCTCGACGAGGTCATCGGTGCGGTCGAAGCGCGCTATTATCCCGGCATGACCGCGCGTCCGACCACGGTCGCCACGAGCCTGCGGCTCGGCCTGGGCGCGACGGCGCGGCTGCTCGCGTGGAACGTGCTCGCGCTGCCATTCTATCTCGTGCTGCTGCTCACCGGCGTCGGCACGCTGATCCTGTTCGTCGTCCTGAACGGCTGGCTGCTCGGGCGCGCCTATCTCGAGATGGTCGCTGTCCGTCACCTGCCGCCGAGCGAGGTGGCACGCTGGATCGCGGCGCACCCCTATCTGCGCTGGCAGGCGGGGCTGATCACCGCCGGGCTGTTCGCGGTGCCGGTACTCAACCTCGTCGCGCCGCTGGTCGGGGCCGGGATGGCGACGCATCTGTTTCACCGTGCCGACGCCGACCGTTCGAGGGTACTCGCTTGATGCGCTCCATTCCCATGCTGCTGCTGCTCGCGCTCGCCGGCTGTGCGACAGCGCCGAAAACCCTGGTCGCGGTCGCGCCGAAGCCTGTCGTCTTCGCGCCGATCCCCGGGCTCGAGCGCGTTATCGGCAAGCCCGAGGCGATCGCGCTGCAGCTGCTCGGCACGCCGACGCTCGACCGCCGTGATGGCCCGGCGCACCAGCTCCAGTTCGCGCGCGCGAACTGCATCCTCGACCTGTATTTCTACCCCGATGCCGCGACCGGGCAGCCCGCCGCGCGCTTCGCCGACGCGCGCACCCCCGATGGCAAGTCGCAGGACGCGGGGACCTGTTTCATCGCGCAGACCAGTCCGACCCGCCCGCCCGCGTGACGCGGTGTCGCTTGCCGCCGGAAGCCCGGGCGTGTTAACGTAAACGTCAACCTTGGGAGCAGCCGCCGTGGATCTCAATTTCTCGCCCGAAGACATTGCCTTTCGCGACGAGGCGCGCGCCTTCATCGCCGAGAACTATCCGGCACATTTGAAGGACAAGCAGGCCGAGGGCGAGGAACTGTCGAAGGAGGACTTCCTCAGCTGGCACCGTGTGCTTGGCAAAAAGGGTTGGGCCGGCGTCGCGTGGCCCAAGCAATATGGCGGCCCCGGCTGGACGCCGGTGCAGCGCTATATCTGGGGCGAGGAGAGCGCGCGCGCCGACGCGATGCGGCTGCTGCCGTTCGGCCTGAGCATGGTCGGTCCGGTGATCTACACCTTCGGCACGCCCGAGCAGAAGGCGAAGTTCCTGCCCGGCATCCTGTCGGGCGACGACTGGTGGTGCCAGGGCTATTCGGAGCCGGGTGCCGGATCGGACCTCGCCAACCTGCGCACCAAGGCCGAGCGCGTCACCGAGGACGGCAAGGAATACTATATCGTCAACGGCCAGAAGACCTGGACGACGCTGGCGCAGCACGCCGACTGGGGTTTCTTCCTCGTCCGCACCAACCCGACCGCGAAGGCGCAGGAGGGGATTTCGTTCCTGCTGATCGACATGAAGTCGCCGGGCATCACCGTGCGCCCGATCATCACGCTCGGCGGCGAGCACGAGGTCAACGAAGTCTGGCTCGAAAACGTGTGAGTGCCGGTCGAGAACCGCGTCTACGAGGAAAACAAGGGCTGGACCTGCGCCAAGTTCCTGCTCGCGCACGAGCGCACCGGCATCGCCGGCGTCGCTGCCTCGAAGCGCGGCGTCGAGCGACTGCGAGAGGTCGCCAAGACCGAACTCGACAGCTTCGGCGAGGCGAGCGAACCGCTTTATGCCAATCCGTTCTTCAAGCGGAAGCTGGCCGAGCTCGAGGTCGACCTGACCGCGCTCGAGTTCACCGAGCTGCGGACGTTGGCCGGCGAGTCGTCGGGCAAGGGACCGGGGCCCGAGTCGAGCCTGCTCAAGATCAAGGGCACCGAAATCCAGCAGCGCATCACCGAACTGGCGCTGGAAGCGGTCGGCCACTACGGCGCGCCGTATTTCCGCGGCTTCGGCGAGGGCGACAACGAGCACCCGATCGGTCCGGATTATGCCCACCGTGCCGCGCCAACGTACTTCAACATGCGCAAGACCAGCATCTACGGCGGCTCGAACGAAATCCAGCGTAACATCATCGCCAAGCTGGTGCTGGGGCTGTAGGTACTACCCTCTCCCGCGCTTGCGGGAGAGGGTAGTACC
>JALYIX010000125.1 GCA_030775565.1 Pseudomonadota bacterium
CCTATATGCGCGGCGACGCTGTCCGTGAGGAGTCCCGATGGACCGCCTGCTCACTACCAACCCGTACGATGACGACAAGCTGCACGAAGAGTGCGGGGTGTTCGGTGTCTTTGGCGCCGAGGGTGCCGCCGCGCTGGCCGCGCTCGGACTACACGCGCTCCAGCATCGCGGTCAGGAGGCGGCCGGCATCACCACCTACGACGGCACCGACTTCCACACGCACCGCGCGATGGGTCACGTCGCGGGCAATTTCGACACCGACGAAGTTATCCGCAAGCTGCGCGGCGATATCGCGATCGGCCACAACCGCTATTCGACCACCGGCGAGACCGCGCTGCGCAACGTCCAGCCGCTGTTTGCCGAGCTATCGTCGGGCGGCTTCGCGATCGGCCACAACGGAAACATCTCGAACGCCATCAAGCTGCGCCGCGAGCTCGTCCGCCGTGGCTCGATCTTCCAGTCGACGAGCGATACCGAGGTCATCATCCACCTCGTCGCGACCAGCAGCTACCGCACCCTGCTCGACCGCTTCATCGATGCGCTGAAGCAGGTCGAGGGCGCGTACAGCCTGCTCTGCCTGACGGGCGACGGCATGATCGCCTGCCGCGATCCGCTTGGCGTGCGGCCGCTGGTGCTCGGGCGTTTGAACGACAGCTATATTTTTGCCAGCGAGACAGTGGCCCTCGATGTCGTCGGTGCGACCTTCCTGCGCGCTGTCGAGCCTGGTGAGCTGATCGTCGTCACCAAGCGCGGCATGCGCTCACTGCGCCCGTCCGGCACTGTCCGCCCCCGCCCGTGCATCTTCGAGCACGTCTATTTCTCACGGCCCGACTCGGTCGTCGACGGATCCAGCGTCTATCAGGTGCGTAAGGCGATCGGCGCGCAGCTGGCGATCGAAAGCCCGGTCCTCGCCGACATGGTCGTGCCCGTGCCCGACTCGGGTACGCCCGCGGCGATCGGCTTCGCGCAGGAGTCGCGCATCCCTTTCGAGCTCGGGATCATCCGCTCACATTATGTCGGCCGTACGTTCATCCAGCCAGGTGACCAGATCCGCAATCTCGGCGTCAAGCTCAAGCACAACGCCAATCGCGCGCTGATCGCCGGTCGCAAGCTGGTGCTGATCGACGACTCTATCGTGCGCGGCACCACCAGCCTGAAGATCGTCCAGATGTTGCGCGATGCCGGGGCCGAGGAGGTCCACATGCGCATCGCCTCGCCGCCGACGCGGCACAGCTGCTATTACGGCGTCGATACCCCCGAGCGCTCGAAGCTGCTCGCCGCCAACATGGATGTAGAGCGCATGCGCGAATACATCAAGGTCGACAGTCTCGCCTTCCTGTCGATCGATGGTCTGTATCGCGCGCTTGGCGAGGACATGCGGGTCGACGAGCAGCCGCAATATTGCGACGCCTGTTTTACCGGCGATTATCCGACCCGGCTGACCGATCAGGAAGGCATCGAGCCCTCGGATCAGCTGTCTTTGCTGGCGGAGCGAATGATCTGAAGCCGCTCGCCGACCGTGTCGCGCTGATAACCGGCGCCAGCCGCGGTATCGGCGCGGCCACTGCCGAGGCGCTGGCCGCCGCGGGCGCGCATGTCGTATTGACGGCGCGCACCGAAGCCGGGTTGATCGAAGTCGAGGACCGTATCTACGCGGCGGGCGGCAGCGCGACGATCGCGCCGCTCGACCTGCGTGATTTCGATGCGATCGACCGCTTGGCTACGGCGCTGGCGGCGCGTTGGGGAAGACTCGACATCGCCGTGCTCAACGCCGCCGCGCTTGGCACGCTGACGCCGTTGCCGCACACCGACATTGCCGAGTTCGACAAGATCGTCGCGCTCAACCTGACCGCCAACTTCCGGCTGATCCGGGCATTCGATCCGCTGCTTCGGGCGGCCCCGGCCGGGCGCTTGCTGGCGCTTACTTCGAGCGTCGCGGTCGCGCCCAGGCCCTATTGGGGCGTCTACGCCTCAACCAAGGCGGCGCTGGAGAATATGGTGCAGGGCTATGGTACCGAGATTGCCAACATCAGCGCGCTAAGGGTGGCGATCATCGATCCGGGGGCGACCGCTACGGCGATGCGTGCGCGGGCGTTTCCAGGCGAGGACGCCGCGACAATCAAGTCGCCAGCCGCTGTCGCAGACGAAATCGTCGCGCTGCTCGTCGATGGTTTCGCAACGGGCTACCGCGGCCGGATCTGCGGCGCCCCGGTCGAGGCTGCCGTCTAAGCCGCGAGCTTGGCTTTCTTCGCCTTCGCCAGCTTCTTGAGGATGATGTCGCGCTTGAGCTTCGACAGATGGTCGATGAACAGAACCCCGTTCAAATGGTCGATCTCATGTTGCAGGCAGGTCGCCAGCAGCCCGTCGATCTCGGCTTCCTGCCGCGCGCCGTCATAGTCGAGCCAGCGTGCCCGCACCCGCGCCGGGCGCTCGACGTCGCCATACTGTTCGGGGATCGACAGGCAGCCCTCGTTGTAAACCGAGGGCTCGTCGGACTCCCACAACACCTCGGGATTGACGAAATACCGCGGCTCGCGGACCTCTACCACGGGCTCACCCTCAACTTCGGGCTCCTCGCGGCGCTGGAGGTCGATGACCAACACGCGCTGGGGCACGCCGACCTGGATCGCAGCGAGACCGATGCCCGGCGCGGCGTACATCGTCGCCAGCATGTCATCCATCAACTTGCGGGTGTCGTCGGTCACGGCGCCGACCGACTCGGATACCAGCCGCAGACGCGGGTCGGGGATTTCCAGGATCTTCAACTCGCTCATAATGGTGAGCTATGGCCTGCGCCCGCTGTCGTCAAGCGACGCCGCACCTCAGCCACCGATCGTGCGGCGCGCCTGCAGCGCCTGCGCCAGCGTGCCCTCGTCGAGATAGTCGAGCTCGCCGCCGACCGGCATGCCGTGAGCCAATGCGGTAACTCGCACCGGGAATGCCGCCAGCCGCTCGGCGACATAGTGCATCGTCGTTTGCCCCTCCAACGTCGCGTTCATCGCCAGCACGACCTCGTCGATGCCGCCCGCCGCGACCCGCGCCAGCAACGGCGCGATCGCCAGGTCTTCGGGGCGCACCCCGTCGAGCGCCGACAGCCGCCCGCCGAGCACATGATAGCGCCCGGGGAACAGCCGCGAGCGATCGAGCGCCCACAGGTCCGAGACTTCC
>JALYIX010000126.1 GCA_030775565.1 Pseudomonadota bacterium
AGTGGCCGGTGCCGCTGCTGGGCACGTTCGACCCCGATTTCCTCGACGTCCCGCCCGAGGTGATCCAGCTGACCGCGCGGACCAACCAGAAATATTTCGTGATGCGCGGGGAGGATGGCGCGTTGGCTCCGGCGTTCATCTGCACCGCGAACATCGCGGCGAACGATGGCGGCGCGAGCATCGTCGAGGGTAATCGGCGGGTGCTTGCGGCGCGATTGAGCGATGCGCGCTTCTTCTGGGAGCAGGACGTCAAGGTGCCGCTCGACGAGCAGGCGACGAAGCTCGCGGACATCGTGTTTCACGAGAAGCTGGGCAGCGTTGCCGACAAGGTCGAGCGGGTGGCGAAGCTGGCCGAATGGTTAGTCACCGAAGGGATAGTGAAGGGTTGCTCGGCCGCGGACGCGAAACGCGCGGCGCAACTGTGCAAGGCCGACCTCGTCACCGGCATGGTCGGCGAATTCCCCGAATTGCAGGGCGTGATCGGCGGTTACCTCGCGGCGGCGCAGGGCGAAACGAAAGCGGTCAGCGACGCGATCGGCGATCATTACAAGCCGGTCGGGCAGGGGGACGATGTGCCGACGGCGCCGGTAACGGTAGCGGTGAGTTTGGCGGACAAGCTGGATACGATTTGCTTGTTTTTCGAGATCGAAGCTTTCCCTACGGGATCGAAAGATCCGTTCGCACTGCGTCGGGCGGCAATCGGTCTTATTACGCTGATCCAGAATAGCGGTTTGCACCTTCACATCGGGCAAGTGATACGAATGGGATGGCTGGGTCTCGGCGATGAACGCCGGACTTTATCAGAGCTCGAGTTAACTCGGTTAGCGGTCGCGGACATCGTAAACGAATTTATTGTCGATCGTTTGGACGTCGCACTTCGCTCGGTCGGCCTGCATCATGACATTGTCGAAGCCTCAAAGACATGGGGAACAGCAACAGATGGACGCCTCGATCGCATTCAGGGACGCGCGTTTGCGCTGCATGAGTTGTTGGACACGCAAACGGGAATAAACCTCCTCGCCGCTTACAAGCGCGCGGCAAACATCCTGAAAAAAGAGAATTGGGACGATGGGGTGATGGCGTCGGATTCGGCAGTCCGGCATGAGATGCCTGCGGAGGAGCGGGCGGTCATAAGTGCGCTCGCGACTGCCGAGCCGACGGCGGAGGCGGCGATTGCCGCCGAAGACTTTACCGCCGCGATGACCGCGCTGGCTTCGCTGCGCTCCCCGATCGATGCCTTCTTCGAGAAGGTTACGGTCAACGATCCCGACCCGGTGGTCCGCGAACGACGGCTCGCGCTGCTCGCGCGGTTCCGCGACGCGGTCCACCAAGTCGCGGATTTCTCGAAAATCGAGGGCTGAACGCTAGCGATCCCGATCGTCGATCACGCCGTCGCCGTTCCGATCGACCACCGGGATGGCGTCTGCGGCACGCGCGCGGCGGATGTCGTCGCCGACCACCGGATCGCGCGGGGCGATGACCGGGTCGCGGGCGCGATCCTTGAGGGCGGCGGCGTGAAGGCTTTCCTGCTCGCGCCAGTCCTTTTCACGCTCCGCGTGGGTCCGCTCCAGTTCCCTGCGGCGTTCGATCTCGCTGTTGTAGCGCGTCTTCCACTTGCGCCCGCCGCCTGAGAACAGGAAGCCGCCGACGAGCAGGCCGAGGACGAAGATGAGGGCGACGATCACCCATTGGTCGCTGGTGAAGCTAAGCATGATCCGTCTCCGTTGATTCGCGTGAAGCTTAAGCGCGCGCAGCGGCGAAGCGTTCCCGAAACGAATTATCGGCCCGAAACGAAAACCGCCGCCCCCTCGGGTGGAGGGAGCGGCGGTTGGGTGACCCTCTTGCGAGGCATCAATTCGCTACGGCTAACCCCAAAAGGTTACCCATGAATGAAGCTGTCGTTGATCGAGCAGGCCGCTGGCCCGAGGATGACGACGAACAGCACCGGAAGAATGAACAGGATCAGCGGGATGGTCATGATCGCCGGGAGGCGCGCCGCCTTTTCCTCTGCGCGCATCATGCGGTCGTTACGGAACTCGGCGGACAGCACACGCAACGCCGAGGCGAGCGGGGTACCGTATTTCTCGGTCTGGATCATCGTCGTGACGACGCCGCGAACCGCCTCGAGATCGACCCGCATGGCGAGATTCTCGAAGGCGTTGCGGCGCTCGTTGAGAAAGCCCAGTTCGATCGCGGTCAGGCCGAATTCGTCGCCGAGCTCGGGATAGGCCTTGCCCAGTTCCTTGGCGACACGGCCGAAGGCGGCATCGACGGTCAGGCCGGCCTCGGCGCAGATGACGAGCAGGTCGAGCGCGTCGGGCAGGCCCTTGCGGACCGCATGGCTGCGCTTGGTGACCTTGTTCTTAAGCCAGATGTCGGGCGCCTTGTAGCTCAGCAGCAGGGTCCCGGCGACGAACGCGTAGTGCTTGAACCAGCCCCATTGCGGGAAGGCGTGGAGCACATAGACCGCGACGATCGCGGCGCCGCCGAGCACGACCGGCAGGACGAAGCGGGCGAAGATGACGAAGAAGGCAAGGTCCTTGGAGCGGATGCCGGCCTGCATCAGCTTGATCTGCGCCTTCTGGATCTGGTCGTCCTGGAGCATCTTGAAGCTGGACAGGATCCCGCGCACCTTGTCGGCCGCCTGGTTCTTGTTGGTCAGCTTCTTGCGCTTGTTGGTCGAAGCGACGATGCCCGCCTTCAATTGCTCGCGCCGTTCGTTGAGCGCCTTGACGCGGCGTGCCATCGGATCCTTGACCGTGGTCGCGGCGTAGATCGCGGTCAGCACCGCGAGCGTCGCCACGGCGCTGAGGATCGTCGCCACCCAGATGACGTCGAAACCGAGCAGGGTCGGATGCATTTCGGGATTCATCTGATCTGTCCCACTAGATTTCGAAGTTGACCATTTTGGCCATGATGAACACGCCGCAGCCCATCCAGCACATGCCGCCCAGGCCGGCGACAATCAGCCGCTGGTCGATGAAGAACTTGCCCATGTACCCGGGGTTCATCACGTAAACGAGGCCGAAGACGATGAACGGCAGCGCACCGACGATGATCGCCGAAGCCTTGGATTCCGAGCTCATTGCACGGATCTTGAGCTTCATCTGGGCGCGCTTGCGGAGCACGTCGGCAAGGTTCGAAAGCGTTTCGGCCAAGTTGCCCCCGGTCTCGCGCTGAATGGCCAGCGTGATCACGAAGAACTGAAATTCGGCGGTCCCGAGGCGATCCGCAGTCTCCTGGAGCGCAGCCTCCATGGTCCGGCCGATCTTCATCTTGTCGGCGACCGAGCGGAATTCGATGCCCACCGGCCCACCGAGTTCCGCGGCGACGATGCCCAGCGTTTCGGTGATCGGCAGGCCCGAGCGCAAGCCGCGGACCATCAGTTCGATGGCGTCGGGAAAGTTCGAGTTGAACTTGGCGAGCCGCTTCTTGATCATCCGCCCGATAACCCAATGCGGCAGCCCGAGCGCAGCAAAGGCGCCCATCACGGCGGCAAGGTACCATGGCAGCCCCTTGAGGATCAGGGCGGCGGCGACGAACAGCCACAGCCCGAGCGAGATCATTGCATATTTGCCGAGGTTGATCTGCTTGCCGGTCTGCTCGAGCCGCTTGCGTAGCAACGCGGGCTTGGGGATCAGCGTCGAGGCCCAGCCTTCGACGCGGCTTTCGCGCGCTGCCATGAGCTTGCGGATCTGGGCATTGGCGTTGGCCACAAGCACGCCGTCGGCATGCCGCTCCTTGAGCAGTTCCAGACGCCGCTTGAGCGTCTTTTGCGGTGAGGGGCCGCGAAAGGCCGAGAGGAGCAGGAGCAATGCCCCGCCCACCCCGACTGCCAGCATGATGGTCAGCAACATGGATTCGCCGTCCCGTCTTCAAGGGCGCGGTAGCGGCCCGGCGGACGAACGCCCGCTGCCACTCCCGCGCCGTGGTGCATCACGCCGCCTTCTTGGCGAACATCGACTTCAGGTTGACCGCAAGCGAGGCCTTGGACCCCGACGCCGCCTTGGTTTCGACCGCCCCGCCGTCCTCGCTGGCATGGCTCAGCACCATGTTCGAGAGCATCGCGAACGGCGCGGCCATCTTGCCGGTGGCGACTTCTGCCATCGGCTTGCCGAGCTTGGCGGCTTGCGCCGCGACCTTGCCGTCCTCGGGGAAGACGATGTCGACCGAGCGCTCGATCGACTGCTCGAAATCCTTCTTGGAAATTTCGAGTGCGCCGCCCGACGGAACGCCGTTGGCGACGACGATCACCTTGGTCTGCGGCGCGTTGGCCTTGAGCCACGCCAGGATGCGGATCGTGTCGCGCGTCGCGGCGAGGGTCAGCTCGGCAACGACGACCGCAACATGCGCATCATGGACCATGTGCGGATACTGGATCAGCATGTGGCGGGGCAAGTCGATGACGGTCGACTCGAAGGCGTTCTTCATCTCTTCCTGGAGCTGGAAGTAGGCCGTTCCGTCGGTCACCAGCGGGGTGTTGATCGGCGCTTCCGCCGACAGCACGGACAGGCGTTCGTTCGCGCGGACCATGGCGCGTTCGATGAACAGTCCGTCGATCCGGCTCGGATTTTCGATCGCGTCGGTCAGACCGCGGCCTGGCTCGAGGTCGAGCGCCAGCGCGCCGGTACCGAAGTGGACGTCGAGATCGAGCAGCGCGGTCGAGCGCAATGCCTTCTCGCCGAGCAGCCAGGCGAGACTGGTCGCGAGCGTCGAGGCACCGACCCCGCCGCGAACGCCGACGACGGCGGTCATGACGTGGGGCTTGTCGACCTGCGCCTCGCCGCGCGGACCCGACAGGATCGACTGCGCGTGGCTGAAGGTGTCGCGCAGCTGATCGACCGTGAAGGGCTTGAGCAGATAGTCGTGGATGCCGCTCGCGACGAGATCGCGATAGAGGCGGACGTCGTTGACCTGGCCCGTGGCAATGACGATCGTGCCCGGCTCGCACACTTCGGCAAGCGCGTTGATGTCGTTGAGCGGGTCGCCCGATTCGCTGAGGTCGACGAACAGGATGTTCGGGCTGGCCGAAACCGACAGGGACTGGACCGCGTTGCGCAAGCCGCCCTTGTTGACCTTTTCTGGCGACCAGCCGTGTTCGACCGCGACCGGGCGCAGCATGTCGGCTGTCGCATCGTCGCAGACGTAGGCGGTGAACGGATCGCGCGACCCTGCGCGAGCATGGAAGGGAGCGTTCATGGGTTAGTTGCCCTTCTTCGAAGTGGTGATGTCGGTCAGACCCTTGGTTCCCGTCGGCGCGGCCGAGCGGTAGGATTCGACTGCCTTGGTCGATGTGAGTGCATCGCTCAGGCCGCTGCCTTCGCGGCCGTGGATGAGGTCCTCGGGGTTGGCGATCATCGCCGCGAGGTTGCCATTCACCGCGCAGCCGTAACCAGGCATCGAATGGTTGTTGTAGTTGGGCTGCGACGGCTCCCTCCAGT
>JALYIX010000127.1 GCA_030775565.1 Pseudomonadota bacterium
GGCGAGCGCGGCGTCGGCCGACCGCTGGGCCAGATCGCCGCGGATTCCGTCGGCACCGATGCGCAGGGGCGGCTCGATGATTCCATGCTGCGCGGCCGGATCGCGAGCTTCGACGTCGATGAAGCAGCCCTTGCGGCTTGCGCCGAGCGCGCCGTCGATCTCGCCAAGGCCGGCCAGGCGCATCCGGCATTTTCGTCGGCGATGAAATATTACGGCACCGAGCTGAACAAGCGCCGTTACGAGATCCTGATGTCGGCCGGCGGCGTCGACGCGCTGGAATGGGAGAGCGAACGCTCGCGGCAAGGCGCCCGCCCGCGCGCCTGGCTGCGCACCAAGGCCAACTCGATCGAGGGCGGCACGACGGAGGTGATGCTCGGCATCGTCGCCAAGCGCATCCTGGATCTGCCGGGAGCCTAGCTGCGCGGTCATTCCGGGGCGCGCGAAGCGCGAACCCGGAACCCATTTCACCGCGTCAATGCCGCCTGATGGATTCCGGGCCTGCGCCTAACGGCGCATCCCGGAATGACCAAGACAAAATAGATTTCGAATCGGAAGCAAGCACATGGCCCTCGTCCTCACCGAAGAACAATCGATGCTCCGCGACTCCGCGCGCGGGCTGATCAGCGACAAGGCGCCGGTGTCGCACCTGCGCGGCTTGCGCGACGCCAAGGATCCCACCGGCTACTCGAAAGAACTCTGGCACGCCTTCGCCGAGATGGGCTTTGCCGGCCTGCTGGTGCCGGAAGAATTCGGCGGCAGTGGCCTCGGCTTTGTCGAGGCCGGCGTGGTGACCGAAGAGATCGGCCGCACCTTGATGCCGTCGCCGTTCCTCGCCACCAGCGTGGTCGCGGCCTCGGCGCTGAACCGCGGCGGCAATGCCGCGCAGAAGTCGGAATATCTGCCGAAGATATCCAACGGCTCGCTGCTCGCGACCCTCGCAATCGACGAAGGCGCAAAGCATCGTCCGCTCCAGACCAGTCTCCAGGCCGTGCGTGCGGGCAACGGCTTTAAGCTTTCCGGCGCCAAGGCGCTGGTCGTCGATGGTCACGTCGCCGATCTCTTCATCGTCGCCGCGCGCACTGCGGGCTCGGCCGGCGAGCGCGACGGCCTGACGCTGTTCCTGGTCAATCCAAAAGCCAAGGGCGTTGCGATCGAGCGCACCATCATGGTCGATGCCCACAACGCGGCGCGCATCGCACTCGCCAATGTCGAGGTCAATGCCGACAGCGTGCTCGGCGAGGTCGATCGGGGCGCGGCGCTGCTCGACGGCGTGCTCGATATCGGCCGCGGCGCGGTCGCCTCCGAGATGGTGGGCCTCAGCGAAGAGGTGTTCAACCGCACCGTCGAGTACCTGAAGAGCAGAAAACAGTTCGGCAAGCTGATCGGCGAATTCCAGGCGCTCCAGCACCGCGCCGCGCATCTGTTCGGCGAGATCGAGATTGCGCGCGCGGTCGCGCAGCAGGCCGCCGCGCTGCTCGATGCGGGCGACGAACGGGCCGAACGTATGGTCTCGGTGGCAAAGGCCAAGGCGGCCAGGGTCGCCGCGCTCAGCGTTCAGGAAGGCGTCCAGATGCACGGCGGGATCGGCATGACCGACGAACATGACATCGGGCTCTACATGAAGCGCGAGGCGGTGCTCGGCGAACTGTTCGGCAGCGGGCGCTGGCATGCCAACCGGGTGGCCGAACTGTCCGGTTATTGAGCGGCCATCAGGTGCTCGAGAACCGGCGATAGGGAGGTGAGGATCCCGTCGCGACCCTGCTGATCGGCCGGGTCTCGGTGGGCGGGTGTTCCACGCCCCGCTGCTCGGCGCGCTCGCTGAATTCGACCTTCGCGCCATCGCCGGCGCGGGAGATGCGCTGCGCCGGATTGGCGAGAACGGGATCAAGCTGGTCGTGATTTCGACCCCCAACGAAACCCATTATCCGTCGGCGCACCGCCCCCGGTCGAGCCGGCCGAGGCGCGCCCGGTGCAGCGGCTGCCTTCAGGATCGCCAGTCGTCGGTGAGCTCGAGCTGATCGCGAAGTCGGCAGTCACCGGGCGAGCGCGCATGGCGCCTGGCGGGCGCTAGAGGAAGCGGTCGAGATCGGCGACGAAGCGATCGAGCTGGTCGTGGTGGAGCCAGTGCGCGGCCTGTTCATATTCGACGACGTGCGCCGCCGGGAAATGCCTCGCCCGCCCGTCGCGCGCGGGGTTCGACGCCCAGCTATCGGCGCCATAGAGCAGCAGCGTTGGACAGGTGATGGCGCCCCACAGCGCCTCCAGTTCGGCCTGCGGCAGGTCCTCGACCGGCCAGACATTGAGGTGCGGGTCGAACTTCCAGCTCCACGTGCCGTCCTCGTTGCGGTTGACCCCGTGGATCGTCAGGTGCCGCGCCTGCGCCTCGCTCAGATAGGCATTCTCGTCGCGCATCCGGCGATAGGCGTCGTCGAGGCTGGCATAGCGCCTGGGCAGTCGGCCCGCGGCGGCGCGCTTGTCCGCGATCCAGCCGCGCAGGCGCTCGGCCATCGGCACCAGCGCGCGTTCGGCCTGCTGCGCGGGCGAGGGTCCCAAACCCTCGATCGCGACCAGCCTGCGGACCTTGGCCGGATAGAGACCGGTAAAGCGGATCGCGACGTTGCCGCCGAGCGAATGGGCGACGATCGTCACGGGATCGGCGTCGAGCTGATGGATCAGTTGCGCCAGGTCATAAACGAGGTTGCCGATCGGGTAAGTGCCCTCGGCCGACCACTGGCTGTCGCCGTGACCGCGCAGGTCGGGCGCGATGACGTGCCAGCGATCGCGCAGTCGCTCGGCGACCCAGTCCCAGCTGCGGCAATGGTCGCGCCCGCCGTGGACGAGCAGCAGCAAGGGGGCCCCGTCATTGCCCCAGTCGGCATAGTGGAGACGCAGCCGCTGCGAGAAAAAGCTGCGCGAAGTGGGGCCGATGGTCATCGTTGCGGCATGCCCGGCAAGCGCGGATCGCGCAAAAGAAAAGCCCGCATCACTGCGGGCTTTTTTTAAAATGGTGGAGCCGTGGGGGATCGAACCCCAGACCTTCGCAATGCCATCGCGACGCTCTCCCAGCTGAGCTACGGCCCCAATATGTGCGCCTTTAGGCGATGTTTTCCCCGCTGGAAACGGGAAATTTCACCGGACGATGCTAAGCTTTAATGCTCTTCGTCCTCGCCGCCCGTCGCGACGCCAAGATCATCCTCCGACGTGGTCAGATCGACCTCGTCGTCGGCGCTCGGCTCCTCGTCCTCGTCGGGGACCAGGTCCTCGGCCGCGAGATCCTCGTTTTCCTTGATCTTCTCGGGCGTCGCGGCGGCCTCGAAGGCCATCGGCTGCTTCGACTTCAGCACCGATTCGGGCACGAAGGTCGCCCCGCAGGCGATGCAGGTGACCGGCTCGTCCTTGCCGAGATCGTAGAAACGCGTCGAACATTTGGGGCAAGTGCGCTTGTGACCCCATTCGGGCTTGACCATCTGGCCATATCTCCAATTTGGTGAGGCACGAGGCTGAAGGCCCGGCCGTTCGGCGGCGCCTTGCCATAGGGCTGGCCCCCTGTCAAAGCGCGCGGGTGCCGCAAGCCGCTCCCCTCGTCATCACGGTCGACGGCCCTGCCGCCAGCGGCAAGGGCACCATCGCCCGCGCGCTTGCCGCCCATTACCGGCTGCCGCACATGGACACCGGGCTGCTCTATCGCTCGGTCGCGCTCGCGCTGCTGCGCTGGGGCGGCGACCCGGCATCGGAATTCGAGGCCGTTCGTGCCTGCCGCAGCGGCCACATCCCGCCCGAGGATCCCGAGCTTCGCTCCGAAATCGTCGGCGAGATCGCCTCGCGCATTTCGGCCTTTCCGGCGGTCCGCGCCGCGCTGCTCGACCGCCAGCGCGGGTTCGCCGGGCAAGCCTCGGGCGCAGTCCTCGACGGGCGCGACACCGGCACCGTCATCGCCCCCGACGCGACGGCAAAGCTGTTCGTCACCGCCGCGCCGGAGGTCCGCGCCGAGCGCCGCACCGCCGAACTCCTGGCGCGGGGGCGGACGGTTCACTTCGACGAGGTGCTGACCGACATCCGCGGCCGCGACGAGCGCGATTCCGGGCGGCAGGATGCGCCGCTTGCCAAGGCCGCCGACGCGCTTCTGCTCGACACCGGGACGCTCGGCATCGACGCGAGCATCGCCGCCGCGATTGCGCTGGTCGAACAGCGCATCGCGGCTGAGCGCTAGGCGCGGTGCGCCTTTAGCCAGGCCGACGTCCCCGCCTTCATCCGGGCGGTCTCGCCGATCCGCGCGGTCATCCGCCCGACGACCTGGTCGATCGGCTTGCGATCGCTTTTCGCAACATGCGCGTCGGCATAGGCGTTGAGCTTGGCGATCGTCGCGGCCTTGCGGCTGCCCCCGCCGAGCTGGGCGAGATAGCGCGACCAGCCCGACGAATCGACCAGCGAGCGCACCCGGTCGAGATGCGCCAGCGCGAAATCGAGCGTCATTTCAGGATGTTCGCCGGCAACCCGGCTAATCATACCCGAGCTGATCGTGGCGCCGGGCTCCTCGCCGAGGGCAAGATCGAGCGCCCGGCGAGCGAGCGCTTCATCCCTCGTCGCGCCCAGCAGCTGGTAATAGGTCGTCCGCTCGACCGACCCGCCGGCCGCCCGCGCCATCTGGTGAAGCGTGTCCCACGTCGCCGGATCGGCGCGGTAGGCAACCACGCCGAGCCAGGCCGAGCGCAGCGCGCCGGGGATCGTCTGCGGGCTGGCGAACAGCCGCCGCGCCTCGGCCAGCACGGTGCGGTCTCCAATATGCCCGAGGACCGCGATGAGCTGCGGCCGCAGCGTGGCGTCGAGGACCGGCTCCCCAGCGCGCGGGCTCATGCCGATCCGGGCGAGCAACGGCGCGAACCGGCGCTCGATCTGGGCCGCGACCAGCGTCTGCGCGGGCGCATCGCCATCGTACATTTCATAAAGGCCGAGCCATTTGCCGAGCGCGCTTGCGGCGACCTTGCGGTTGGCATCGGTGGGCACCGCGGCGAGCATGTCGAGTGCCGGTGCCACCGGCTGATAGCCCGTCCGCGACAGCGCCATCGCGTCGTTGAGCAAACCATATTGATCGACTGCGGTGAGCCGCGCGAAGGACCGGGTTAACGCCGCCAGCTGCGCCGGCTGGTAGAGCGTCCGGTAATAGCCGGTCTGCCCGGCATTGACGATCAGCGGGCCGCACCCGGGCGCGCCCAGGCTGGCGCTCTTGCCTTCGGTGATGAGCGACGTCGCGGTCCCGCCGAGCGTCATTGCTTTCACCGGCACATGCCAGCTGAGCGGGGTCAGCCGGCCCATCTGGTCCTCGCTATACTGGTCGAGCGTCAGCGCCGCGCGGGTCATCCCGCCCGAGCAGCTCGTCGGCCCGACCCGGACCAGCGGGACGCCCGGCTGGAGCGTGAAATCGTGCGCGATTCGGGTCAGGCCCGGCGCGCCCGCGGCTTCGACTTCGCTCCATAGATCGTCGGTGCGGGTGTTGCTGTATTGATGCTTGGCGACATAGGCCTGGATGCCCTTCTGCCACACGTCGGGTCCGGCGAAGGCCTCGAGCATGGCAATGACCGATTCGCCCTTCTGATAGGTGATCGCGTCGAACGCCTGGTTGGCCTGCTCGACGGTGCGGACCTGCTGCACGACCGGGTGCGTGGTTCTGAAGGCGTCGATGCCAAGGGCCTGCTCGCGCGCCGAGACATGGTCGACGTCGCCGCCCCACTCGGGATGGAAATGCTGTTCGGTCTTGTTCGCCATCCAGCTGGCAAAGCCCTCGTTGAGCCACAGGTCATCCCACCACGCCATCGTGACGAGATCGCCGAACCACTGGTGCGCCATTTCATGCGCCTGGACGCCGAAGATCGCCTGGCGCTCGGCATCGGTGGTGATCGCCGGATCGTCGAGCAGGATCCGCTCGAAGGTGAAGATCGCGCCCCAATTCTCCATCGCGCCGAAAAATTGCGACTGGCCCGGCCCTGCGACATTCTCGAGCTTGGGCAGCGGATAGCGCGTTCCGAAATAGCTGTTGTAATATTTGAGCACCTGGCCTTCGGCGTCGAGCGCCGTCTGCGCCTTGGCCTCGTTGCCGCGGGTCATCGTGATCGCGACCTCGGTATTGTCGACCGTCTTGGCGATCCGCCCGAAGTCGCCGACCCCGAGGAACAGCAGGTAGCTCGACATCAGCGGGGTCGTCGCGAAGGTCACCCGCTTGCGCCCGCCGGGCAACAGGTCGGTGCGCGCGGCGGGCATGTTGCCGACCGCCATCTGGTCGGCGGGGACGATCGCCGACAAGTCCCATTGCGCCTTGTAGTCGGGCTCGTCCCAGCTCGGCACGAAGGCCCGCGCGTCGGATGCTTCGAACTGGGTGAACAGCGCGCGGCGCGGCGTCCCGTCGGGCGCCTTGCTGTCGAGCGCGAACAGCCCGGTCGCCTGCCGGTTGATCGTCCCGTCATAGCCGATCGTCAGCCGGTAGCGCCCCGGCGCGAGCGGCGCGGCGAAGCCCAGCGTCACGACTTCATTGGCTGCATCGGGGCTTGCCGTGCCGCGCATTGCCGAGCCGCCATCGGCGCGCTGGATCGAGACCTCGCCGAAGCGCAGATTCTTCGCGTTGAGGGTCAGGCTGTTGGTCGGCTGGACGACGTCGAGGTCAATCGTCACGGTGCCAGTGAAGCGCAGTCCCGCCGCATCGGGCGTCACTTCGACCCGGTAATGGCGCGGCACCGCGTTGCGCGGCAACTGCGTGACGCTCGATTCGATGCCGTCCTCCACGGGTCGCGCCGGCTGCGCCAGCGCCCCGGTCGACAGCAACATCGCTCCCCCGAGCAATACGGACTTCAACGCAGTTGCACGCGACATGGGGCGGCCTTTCGAAAGAGAAGGCGCCGCCATGCCATGCCGGCCAATGGTTGCAATCCCTGCCAGTTGCCGTTCGACCAACGGCCGCATTTTTCGACGGGCTACACAATTCGCCGGGCCGCGCGCGTTTCCGGGAAAAGCCGCCGTGGCACGGTCCAACTCGGCAACGCCGAAGGGGCGCTAGCTCAGCAGCAGCGCGCCGTCGCCGCCATCGACATGCACCGTTTGGCCATCGTGGATCGTCCCCGCGAGAATGGCGTCGGCGAGCGGGTCCTGCAGATATTTCTGCACCGCGCGCTTGAGCGGCCGGGCGCCGTAGACCGGGTCATAGCCGACGCGGCCGAGCCACGCGCGGGCGGCGTCGGTCAGGTCGAGAATGATCTTGCGGTCCTCGAGCAATTTGCCCAGCCGCGCGACCTGGATGTCGACGATCGGGCCCATGTGCGCTTGCCCCAAGCGATGGAACAGGATGATCTCATCGAGGCGGTTCAGGAATTCGGGGCGGAAGTGGCCGCGCACGACCTCCATCACCTGGGGCTCGACCTTCTCGACCGCGTCCTCGTCGCCGAGCGCAGCGAGATATTGCGAGCCGAGGTTCGAGGTCAGAATGATGATGGTGTTGGTGAAGTCGACCGTGCGCCCCTGCCCGTCGGTCAGCCGCCCGTCGTCGAGCACCTGGAGCAGGACGTTGAAGACATCGCCATGGGCTTTTTCGACCTCGTCGAACAGGACGACCTGATAAGGGCGGCGGCGGACGGCCTCGGTCAGGACGCCGCCCTCCTCGTAGCCGACATAGCCGGGAGGCGCGCCGATCAGCCGGGCAACGGCGTGTTTTTCCATATATTCGCTCATGTCGATGCGGACCATCGCGGCGCTGTCGTCGAAGAGGTATTCGGCGAGGGCTTTGGTGAGTTCGGTCTTGCCGACCCCGGTTGGCCCCAGGAACAGGAAGGAGCCCAGGGGCCGGTTAGGGTCCTGGAGGCCGGCGCGGGCACGGCGGACGGCGGCGGAGACAGCCTTGACCGCCTGGTCCTGGCCGATCACGCGCTTGCCGATCAGCGCCTCCATCTTGAGCAATTTCTCGCGCTCGCCCGACAGCATCCGTTCGACCGGGACCCCGGTCCAGCGGCTGACGACAGCGGCGACGTCCTGGTCGGTCACTTCCTCGCGCAGCATTGCGCCCTCGGTCGCGCTGGCGGCCTCGGCAAGCTGCTTCTCGAGGTTCGGAATTCGCCCGTACTGGATCTCGCCGGCCTTCGCGAGGTCGCCCGACCGCTGGGCCTGCTCGAGTTCGATCCGCGCGGCGTCGAGCTGCCCCTTTAATTCGGCCTCGGCACCGATCTTGTCCTTTTCGGCCTGCCAGCGGGTGGTCAGTTCGGACGATTGCTGTTCGAGATTGGCGAGCTCGCCCTCGAGCGTCCCGAGCCGGTCCCTGGACGCGCTGTCGGTCTCCTTCTTGAGCGCCTCGCGCTCGATCCGGAGCTGCATGATGCGGCGGTCGAGATTCTCGATTTCCTCGGGCTTGGATTCGACCTCCATGCGCAGGCGCGAGGCAGCCTCGTCCATCAGGTCGATCGCCTTGTCGGGGAGGAAGCGGTC
>JALYIX010000128.1 GCA_030775565.1 Pseudomonadota bacterium
GTCGAGGTCCAGATCTTCTGCGGCAATGAAGGCGGGGCGCAACGGCATCTCGTGCCCGACGGCGCTCGCCTGGTCGCCGCCAATCCGCCGATCCGGCGAGGCTGGGGAGCGCGGCGCAAGCTGGGCAAGGCGGCGCGCGACCATTTCGCGGCGCACCCGGTCGATGCGCTGTTCATCCCGGGCAATTATCACTGGGCGACGGTGCCGCCCTTGATGACGCTCAAGCGAAAGGGGGCCGTGCGGCTGATCTGCCAGGCGAGTTCGGCGCTCGAAAAGCTCCAGCGGCGTGGCGTGCGGCAGCGCTGGTTCGAGCGGCGGATGCGCAGACAGCTTGCCGGGGTCGACGTCGTCGTGACGCTCGCCGACGAGATGAGCGCGATCGCGCGGCGCATCCTTGGCCGCGCAGATATCGTGACCTTGCCGCTTCCCGCGTTGCCCGACACGCCGCGGCCGCCGACCGCGATGCCGAGCGCGACGACGATCGTCCTCGCCATCGGCCGGCTCGTCGCGCAGAAGGATTTTCGAACGCTGATCGACGCCTTCGCGCTGGTCGAACATCGCGGCGCTCGCCTCGAGATTGTCGGATCGGGGCCCGACGAGCGGATGCTTCGTCGGCGAATCGCCGCCGCCGGGCTCGGCGACCGGGTCAAGCTTGTCGGGTTCGCCGAGGATGTTCGCCCGTGGCTCGACCGGGCGCGATTGTTCGTCCTGTCCTCGGGTCACGAAGGCTATGGCGCGGTGATCATCGAAGCGCTCGCCGCCGGTCGGCCGGTGGTCTCCACCGACTGCACCCCCGCGGCGCGCGAGCTTCTCCACGACGGGGTCGCAGGGCGGGTCGTTCCAGTCGGCGATCCCCCGGCCCTGGCTGCGGCGATCGATGCAATGCTTGCCGAGCCCGTGCCCGATCCCGCCGCGCTGGCGAAGCTGGTCGACCGTTTCCGGATCGGGCGCGTCGCGGCGGCCTATCTCGAACTGGCCGGATTCGAAGCCGTTAAGCTCGGGAATTCCCCGCTCAGGCGGCCTTGAGCCCGCGTTCCTTGCGCGCCTTGGCCAGCTTCTTGAGCACCATCTCGCGCTTGAGGCGGCTCAAATGGTCGATGAACAGCACACCCTCGAGATGGTCCATCTCGTGCTGCAGGCAGATCGCGAGGAGGCCGTCGAGTTCCTCTTCGTGGTGGACGCCATGCTCGTCGAGCCAGCGCGCGCGGACATGGTCGGGGCGCATCACCTCGGCATATTGGTCGGGCACCGACAGGCAGCCCTCGGTGTAGGGCACTTCCTGCTCGGACTCTGCAAGGATCTCCGGGTTGATGAACACGCGCGGCTCCTTGACCGGCTCCTGACCTTCCTCGGCCGGTTCGTGCAAATCCATCACCAGCACGCGCTTGGGGACCCCGACCTGGACCGCGGCGAGGCCGATGCCGGGTGCGTCGTACATCGTGTCGAACATGTCGGCGATCAGCGCGCGCAGTTCATCGTCGACCTTGTCGACCGGGGTCGAGATCTGGCGAAGGACGGGATCGGGGGTTTCGAGGATGCGCAGGATGGCCATGGCGGCGAATTAGTCTTTCCGACCGGGGACTTCAAGCAACCGGGCGGCGCGCGCGCAATGCCTGGGCCAGCGTTCCTTCGTCGAGATAGTCGAGTTCGCCGCCGACGGGCAGGCCATGCGCGAGTTGGGTCAGCCGGATCGGGAATTTCTCGAGTCGCTCGGCAAGGTAATGGGCGGTGGTCTGGCCTTCGAGGGTGGCGTTCATCGCGAGAACCACCTCGTCGATTCCGCCAGCCGCGACGCGCGTCACCAGGCTGTCGATCGCAAGATCATCGGGGCGAATTCCCTCAAGCGCTGAAAGCCGCCCGCCAAGCACATGGAATCGGCCGGGAAACAACCGCGACCGGTCAAGCGCCCAGAGGTCGGCGACATCCTCGACGACGCACAACAGGCGCGGATCGCGGCGCGGGTCGGCGCACAGGCTGCACGGGTCCGTCGTGTCGACATTGCCGCAGGTCGAGCAGGTGACGAGGCGGTCGGTGACGATCTGGAGCGCCGCCAGCAGCGGCTCGAGCGCCGACTCGCGGCGCTTGACGAGATGGAGCACCGCGCGCCGCGCCGAGCGCGGTCCAAGGCCGGGGAGACGGGCAAGCGCCTGCGCGAGGGTTTCGAGTTCGGGGCTGGCCACGGCGCGAGAGATAGGAATTTTTGCGGAGGCGCGCCATAGGGCACGGCATGCGGATCATCTTCATGGGCTCGCCGGACTTTGCGGTGCCGACGCTCGACGCGATCGTCGCCGCGGGGCACGAGGTAGCGTGTGTCTACACGCAGCCGCCGCGCGCCGCCGGACGGGGCAAGGGCGAGCGACGGACGACGGTTCACCAGCGGGCCCAATCGCTTGGCCTTCCCGTACGGCACCCGGCGAGCCTTCGCGGCGAGGCCGAACAGGCCGAGTTCGCGGTCGTGGCGGCAGATGTCGCGGTGGTCGCGGCCTATGGCCTCATCCTCCCCCCGCCGATCCTCGCCGCGCCGCGCCTCGGCTGCGTCAACGTCCATGGCTCGCTGCTCCCGCGGTGGCGCGGGGCGGCGCCGGTGCAGCGCGCGATCGAGGCGGGCGATGCGGTCACGGGCGTGACGATCATGCAGATGGAAAAGGGTCTCGACACGGGCCCGATGCTGCTTAGGCGCGAGGTGAGGATCGAACGCAAGAATGCCGGTCAACTCACGAAGGAGATTGCCGAAGTCGGCGCCGAGGCGATGAGCGAATGGCTCGCGGACCCGTCCCGTTGCGCGTCCCTCTCGCAGCCCGCCGAGGGCGTGACCTATGCCGCGAAAATCGACAAGGCCGAGGCGCGGATCGACTGGTCGCGCGACGGCGAGGCGATCGAGCGACAGGTGCGCGCCTTCGCCCCCTCCCCCGGCGCCTGGTTCGAAGGCGCGGCCGAGCGGATCAAGCTGCTTGCCGCCGACCTGGTCGATGCCAGCGGTGCGCCGGGCACCATCCTCGACGACCAGCTGACGATCGCTTGCGGCACCGGCGCGATCCGCCCGACCAGCCTGCAGCGCGCCGGGCGCGGCGCCATGACGCCGGCCGAACTGCTGCGCGGCTTCGCCCTGCCTGCGGGAACGCGCCTGCCGTGACCCGCTGGCGGCTGACGATTGAATATGACGGCGGTCCGTTCTTCGGCTGGCAGCGGCAGGCCGACGGGCCGTCGGTCCAGGCGACGATCGAACAGGCAATCGGACAGATGACCAGCGAGCGGGTGGCGGTCCACGCCGCGGGGCGGACCGACGCCGGGGTCCATGCGCTGGCGATGGAGGCGCACGTCGATATCCTGAAGCCGCTGACCCCGCGTCGGCTGCGCGAGGGCATCAATGCCCTTGTTCGCCCAAACCCGGTGAGCGTGCTGTCGGTCGAGCCGGTCGCCGACGACTGGCATGCGCGCTTCTCGTGTACCGGGAGGCGCTATCTCTATCGTATCCTCGATCGCCGTCCTCCGCCGGCGCTCGATCGCGGACGGGTGTGGCATGTGGCGGCGCCACTGGATCTCGACATGATGCGAGTATCGTCGGCCAAGCTCATCGGATCGCACGATTTTACGACCTTTCGTTCGGTCCATTGCCAATCGGCCAGTCCGGTCAAGACGCTCGATCGGCTCGATGTCGAGCGCGTCGGGGCCGAGGTCCATGTCCGCGCCGAGGCGCGCAGCTTCCTTCATCACCAGGTCCGCTCGATGGTCGGCTGCCTGCAAATGGTCGGCCGCGGGCAATGGTCGGTCGACGACATGGTCGCTGCCCTGGCCGCGCGGGACAGGGGCGCGCTCGGGCTGAATGCGCCGCCGGAGGGGTTGTATTTCGTCGGCGCGACCTATCCGCAAACGCCTCCCGCGCACTAGCGCAAGCCAGACACGAACCGAGCTTGTGCCGAGCCAATCAAGCGCAATTGTGAGGCGCTAACCCGGTCAGGTCCGTGCCGTCATTCGGCCGCCTGCAGGGCCTCGAACTCCTGCTCGGCAAGGAATCGTTCGGCATCGAGCGCGGCCATGCAGCCCGTCCCGGCGGCGGTCACCGCCTGGCGGTAAAGCTTGTCCATCACGTCGCCGCAGGCGAACACGCCGGGCACGCTGGTGCGCGTCGATCCGGTCTCGACCTCGATATAGCTGTCGCTGTCGAGCTTGAGCTTGCCGTTGAACAATTCGGTCGCCGGATGGTGGCCGATCGCGACGAACGCGCCTTCGACGTCGATCCGCGAAATCGCGCCGGTGCGGACATCGCGCAGGTCGAGGCCGACAAGGGCTTCGGGCGTGCCGCCGGCGACGAACTCGGCGACTTCGCTGTGCCAGATCACCTTGATCCCGGGATGGGCGAACAGCCGGTCCTGGAGGATCTTCTCGGCACGCAAGCTGTCGCGGCGGTGGATCAGGGTGACGTCATGACTGTGGTTGGTGAGGTACAGCGCCTCCTCGACCGCGGTGTTGCCCCCGCCGATGACGGCGACCTTCTTGCCGCGATAGAAAAACCCGTCGCAGGTCGCGCAGGCCGACGCGCCCTTGCCCTTCATATGCTCTTCCGACGGCAGGCCGAGCCACTTGGCCTGGGCGCCGGTGGCGATGACCAAGGCGTCGCAGAGATAGGTCCCGCCATCCCCGGTCAGGCGGAACGGACGGCGGCTGAGGTCGACCTCGTTGATATGGTCCCATACCATCTTCGTGCCGACATGCTCGGCCTGCGCCTGCATTTCCTCGACCAGCCACGGTCCCTGGATCACGTCGCGAAAGCCGGGATAATTCTCGACATCGGTGGTGGTGGTCAGCTGGCCACCCGGCTGGATGCCCTGAACGACGATCG
>JALYIX010000129.1 GCA_030775565.1 Pseudomonadota bacterium
ATATAACACTGTTTGCCGAACGTTACGGCAAATGATGCTTCCGATCATTAGAGGCAGTCAACGGGAGCTTTAGGCCGCGTCCGTACGCTGGGCGAATGTCTGGCATTGGGCGATTCTGTTGAAAAACTCGGCCTTGCAGTAGTGCCGGTGGTCTGATTCAGTATCCGCAGTACGAGCGGAGACGGGCTGATGATGGGCGAGCGGACGGTGGCGCAGGAGGCTCTGTTCTACAGCTTCAGCCTGGAGCGGCATGTACCGCCGGGACATATGCTGCGCTCGGTCGACCGGTTCGTTGACCTGTCGAGCATCCGCGAGCACCTGAAGCCGTTCTACAGCGAGACAGGCCGGCCCTCGATCGATCCGGAACTGATGATCCGGATGCTCATCATCGGTTACTGCATGGGTATAAGGTCGGAGCGGCGGCTGTGCGATGAGGTCCATCTGAACCTGGCTTATCGCTGGTTCTGCCGGCTGGGGCTCGACGGAGACGTGCCTGATCACTCGACCTTCTCGAAGAACCGCCATGGCCGCTTCCGCGACAGCGACCTGCTGCGCCGACTGTTCGAGGCGACGGTCGAGCGCTGCATGGCCGAGGGGCTGGTCGGCGGCGAGGGGTTTGCGGTCGATGCCAGCCTGATCCGGGCCGACGCCAACCGCCAGACCGGCGGCCCGGGCAGCGATGGCTTGTCGCCAGACACCGACAACCGTGCCGTCCGCGAGTACCTGGCCGTCCTCGACGATGCCGCGTTCGGGGGGGCGACGCCGGTGGTGCCCAAGTTCCTGGCGCCGGCCGATCCGGCATCGCGCTGGACCTGCGCCCATGGCGGACAGGCCTTCTATGCTTACTCGACCAACTATCTCATCGACGTGAAGCACGCCGTCATCATGGACGTGGAGGCTTCGACGGCGATCCGGCAGGCGGAGGTAACCGCGGCGAAGCGGATGATCGAGCGGGTCCACGACGACCGCGGCATCTGGCCGCGCAAGCTGATCGGCGACACCGGCTACGGCTCGGCCGAGACGCTCGCCTGGCTCGTCCATGAGCGCGACATCGAGCCGCACATCCCGGTGTTCGACAAGTCAGTTCGGAGCGACGGTACCTTCTCGCGCGCAGACTTCTCCTTCGATGTCGGCGAAGACACCTATACCTGTCCCGCCGGCAAGCTGCTCCAGCGCCGGCGGCGTCGCTTCGCGGATCGCCCCGACGAGGTGCCGGCCGACGGCTTCTTCCGTTATCGCGCCAGCATGACCGACTGCACGGTCTGTCTCCTCAAGCCGCAGTGCTGCCCGGGGCAGCCGATGCGCAAGGTGATGCGCTCGGTCCACGAAGGCGCGCGAGACCTGGCCAGGGCCCTTACCGAAGAGGATGAGTGGCTCGTCTCCCGCAAGGAGCGCAAGAAGGTCGAGATGCTGTTCGCGCACCTCAAACGCATCCTCAAGCTCGACCGCCTAAGATTACGTGGCCCGAACGGCGCCCGTGACGAGTTCCATCTCGCCGCCGCAGCCCAGAACCTCCGCAAGCTCGCCAAAATGATCCCGATGCCGGTCGTGCCTGCCCCGGCATGAGCGGGCAAAGCTCCTTCGACCACAATCTGGCACCAGCTCCACCTGCTTCCCAAACCGGGTTCTTCAACAATATCGGGCGAGACCCGACATTCTCGCGCTGCCCGGCAAACCGCGAGCCGCGGCCTGTCGCGTGAGTGTGAGCTGGAAGGTCGTGCAAGATCCTCCCCCGCAACGGGAGGGATTTAAAGAGCAGCGAAATTCACGTTGGGATCGATTTTCGCCTCTGTCCTACAAGCGGCCCACCATGCCATGTCCATGCAATGCCAGCCCGCGCCGACCATCCAACAGCGATCGCGATGCGACACCGCGCAAGTCGTTCTTTTCACATGATGTGGAAAGGTGGATGGCACACCTCCACTTCCTCCACTTCCGCGGCCGTTCGGCGCCGGGATCGGGCGATTTCCGCCAGGCTGCCTTTCTGCCGATCCTTGCCGTACCGCTATCGGTCGCTGCCGGAGCGGCGTATGCCTGGCGTGGACCGACATCTTCTCGCGATGGTGGATCGCTCGTGCGACGCGATATGCCGTGTCGACGATCCTTCGGCGCTCAACCCCGATCGGTCCGTTGTCGGCGGGTGCGATTCGAGGGGGGACGTGGCGTCCCCTTCGTCCACTTCGGAAGGATGGGTATGGGCGATGGAGCGTCGCGTCCTATGGCGCGATCACCGTCTTCACCGCCGCCGCCCATCCCGCCAGCCGCGCCTGGCGCTCGTCCTCGCCCAGCCGCGGGGCGAACGCCTCGACCG